>NZ_JBBNLO010000033.1:0-20408 GCF_040092405.1 Collinsella sp. CLA-ER-H2 | reverse complement strand
CGTCACGGGTCAACCTGCAGTGCGGCCCGAACCCCGTGAGGGCCGGCGCCTTTAGACGCGTGCCGGAAATCCAAGGGTTATACCCTAAGAGCAAACCACCCCTTTTAGGGGTGGTTTTGATTTCACGTCACCTTGTCTCAAATGCGACCCGCTCGCTGTCCGTTCTCTACCTGCGGCGTTGCCTTGTTCCGGATGCGGTATGCTCAACCTGCGGCGCCTTAGAGGTGGTCATTGGGGACGTTCTTAAACGGCTTGGTTGGGCTTATTGCTTTGAGATGTTGTTCGATCGGCTTTGATGGCCGTTAAACTGTCTACCTGCTTAAAGCAATTAACGGTGTGCATCTGCTATTGGAAATATTGCTCGAAAAATCGTCCAAGAAGTCGTGGGGCGATTTTT
This sequence comes from Collinsella sp. CLA-ER-H2, assembly GCF_040092405.1. Taxonomy (NCBI): domain Bacteria; kingdom Bacillati; phylum Actinomycetota; class Coriobacteriia; order Coriobacteriales; family Coriobacteriaceae; genus Collinsella; species Collinsella sp. CLA-ER-H2. Next base: position 20,011 of record NZ_JBBNLO010000033.1, on the reverse strand, counting down.
GACGCGTCGCGCGTCAAGCGATGTGGCAAGCGTTTGGTTAGATATTGGTTAGTTTTGGGGCAACCTTACCAAAAGCTTGACGAATGCAAATCTAGACGTCGGCGAATGAACACTTTGAGCGAGCCCGGTGCAAAATTCTGGGCTGATTCTTGATAATCGCCTTCAATCGCCCCTTGCCAAGCGCTGGCCTCGCGTACAATCTGCTCCGACATTCGCGCGCCGTCCGGCGCTTAAGAGGGGAGGGCCCCATGGCAAACGAGATCTGGACCATCAAGCGTTGTCTCGAGTGGACCAAGGAGTACCTGGCCGAGCGCGGCGAGGAGCACCCCCGTCTTTCTGCCGAGTGGCTGCTGTGCGCCGCCACGGGCCTGGCGCGCATTGACCTATATATGCGTATGGACGAGACGCTTAACGCGGCCCAGCTCGAGACCATGCATGCGGCCGTTGTCCGCCGCGCTAAGGGCGAGCCGCTGCAATACATCACCGGCAGCACGCAGTTTCGCATGATCGACGTCGCGTGCGCCCCCGGTGTGCTCATTCCGCGCCCCGAGACCGAGATGCTCGTCGAGGAAGTCCTCAATTATCTGGATGCCGAGGTGCTGAGCCCCGAGGCTGCTGCCCGTCAGCGTGTTGAGCTGCCTTGGAACGATGAGGTCGAAGAGGCCCGCAAAGCCGAGGCGGCGCTGGCCGACGAGCGCGCGACTGCCGAGCGCCGTGCCGCTAACCTGACGGCTGCCGATGAGGCGGCGTTAGGCGGCGACGTACTGGGCAGCCGTGCCTATGCCGAGGAACTGGCCGACCGCGAGGCCGAGGAAGCCGCCGCGCAGGCAGCAGAAGCCGAAGCCGCGGAAGCCGCCGAGTCCGAGCTCGACGAATACGGCATCGCCATCGAGGGTGCCGGCCAGGAGACGGCTTCAGCTCAGGATGCCGCTGCGCCTGCCCCAACCGAGCCCTGCACTGCCCGCGTTCTCGAGGTCGGCTGCGGCACGGGCTGCATTTCGCTCTCCCTTGCCTGGGAGCGCCGCGGCCACGTTACCTGCACCGCCACCGATATCGAGCCACGCGCCATCGATCTGGCCACCAAAAACCGCGACGCCCTCGGCCTCACGGCAGATGAGGTTGCCTTTAGCCTCACCAACCTGGTGAGTTCCATTCCCCGCGAAGAGTGGGGCACCTTTGATGTGCTCGTCTCCAACCCGCCTTACATCCCGACCGACGTCATGCGCTCGCTGCCGCACGAGGTCAAGGACTTTGAGCCCGACCTGGCGCTCGAGGGCGGCGCCGACGGCCTCGATATTTTCCGCCGCCTGCTCAATGCGGCGCCTTACATGCTGCGCGCCGGCGGCCTGTTTGCCTGCGAGCTCTACGAGGGTGCCCTCGATGCCGCGGCCGAGCTCTGTCGCCAGGCAGGCCTTTCGGACGTGCGTATCGTCCATGACCTCACCGATCGCCCCCGCATCGTCCGAGCCATCGTCACCGAGCCCAAACAGCGTATTTAAGCTGAATTAATAGACATTTGCGTAAGTTTGTCCTTGCAATATACCGTAAAACTTCTACTATAGAAGGAGAAAGGTATGTCAAATCAGCTGCATCGGTACCGTATCGTGCTTGATTACATTGAACCTTGGCTTGATGAGCAGGATGAAGCTACGCTGAAGCAGATTTATGCAGACCTTTTGGTGCTCGAGAAGGAAGGTCCCAGCCTTGGTCGTCCGCTGGTTGACCGCGTAAAGGGCTCGAAGCTTCATCATTTAAAGGAGCTGAGAGTGACGTCGTGTGGTGGGCAGGTGATTCGCATCCTCTTCGCCTTTGACCCCAAGCGCCAGGCGGTATTGCTATTGGCGGGTGATAAGTCGCGAGCGGGATCGTCAAGGGCAAAATGGAACGGTTGGTATGCGATCAACATTCCAAGGGCCGAGCAAATATACCGTCGCCACGTAAGGAGGCTCGATCGAGATGGAACTGCATGAGTATATGGAATCTCGCGGGATAACACGCGACTCCATTACCGCCGAGCAGGAGAGGACTCGCGATCGTATCGAAGCCTATAAGCTTGCTCAGATTCGCAGGTTAAAAGATCTAACACAGGCGTCGGTCGCCCAGTCGATGGGCGTTTCTCAAAAACGTGTATCCGAGCTCGAGCGTGGGGAGTTGGGTTCGATGAGGCTCGACACGCTGAGCAGGTACGCAGAGAGCCTCGGCGGAAAACTGGTTGCAAGCATCGAGTTTCCCGATCGTACCGTTACGCTTGCGCGCTAAAAATCTTCAATTAACCCCCTCACTTTCACCGACTACTAGAGCCGCTCACCAAACCAACATGCACTCTGGCCAAATAGGTTGAACGTTTCGTGCGAGAATGCCCCTCAGTAAACAAACTTTCACCAGAGCGTAAGGGGCTGGCATACACATGCAGACGGTCTATCGGGTATACGAGGGAACGCGCGAGCCGCATCGGCTCGCCGTCGAGCGCACGGCCGAGGTGCTCGGCCGCGGCGGCCTGGCCTTGATCCCGACCGAGACGGTCTACGGTGTCGCCGTGGCAGTCAACGCCTTCTCGGACGCCGTGCCCCAAGATACAAGCGAATTCCCATCGTGGCCGCGCGATCCGCGGGCTGTCGTCAATGGCGCCGCGGTCCCCGCGCTCGGTACCGGCTACCGCCGCATCTTTACCCTCAAGCAGCGCAAGCTCACCCAAACGGTCGCCTGGCTGGTCGATGGCGTCGAGGCGCTCGACCGCTATGGCGTGGATATCCCGGAAGATGCCCGCGTACTTGCGCGACGATGCTGGCCGGGAGCCCTGACTATCGTGGTCAAGGCGGCTCCCTGCGTGCCGACCTTTATGCGTGCTGCCGACGACACCGTGGCCCTGCGCGCTTCGGCCTCTCCCGTGGTCCAAGCGCTCATCCGCGCCTGCGGCAGTCCCCTTGCCTGCACGAGCGCCAACACACACGGCGCGCCCTCGCCGGCAAGCTTTGCCGCCGTCGAAGGTCGCATCCTGGAGGGGGTCGATGTTGCCGTCGACGCCGGCGAGACCCCGTGTCGCGACGCCTCGACCATCGTGTCGTTCCAGCACGGCGGGCTCCAGATCCTGCGCCAAGGCGCACTTCCCGCATCAGAGATCGAACGGGTCCTGTCCGACCCGATGCAATAGAAAGGTGTAAGCGATGTCGTTGAATCTGGGCAGCCTGGGCATGGAAGATGCCTCGTTTAACTTTGGCGGTTCCTACATCATGGCGCTCGACTGCGGCACCACTTCGGTACTTGCGACCATCGTCGACGAGTACGGCTGCATCGTCGCGCAGGCACGTCGTAGCGTCAAAACCAGCTTCCCGCGTCCCGGTTGGATAGAGCAAGACCCCATGGAGGTGCTTGCCAGCCAGATCGGCGTGATGATGGAGGTCCAGTTTAAGAGCGGCATCCATTCTGACCGCATCGCCGCCATCGGTATCTCCAACCAGCGCGAGACCACGGTGGTGTGGGACCGCATAAGCGGCCAACCCATCTATAACGCCATCGTGTGGCAATGCCGTCGCACCGCACCTCTGATCGACGAGCTGGTCGAGCGGGGCGCAGAAGAGCTGGTGCGCTCCCGCACGGGACTCACGCTCGATCCGTATTTCTCGGCTTCCAAGGTGCAGTGGATCCTCGACAACGTCGACGGTGCGCGTGAGAGCGCGGCGGCGGGCGACCTCATGTTCGGCACCATCGACACCTGGCTCATCTACAACCTTACCGGCAGCCAGGTCTTTGCCACCGACTACACCAATGCCAGCCGCACGGCGCTCTTTAATATCCATACGCTCGATTGGGACGACGACCTGCTGGCGCTCTTTGACGTTCCACGTTCCATGATGCCCGAGGTTCGTTGGAGCTCGGGCGACTACGGCCGCGTCGCGAGCGACATCATGACCAACATGCCGCCCATCATGGGCGTGGCGGGCGATCAGCAGGCGTCGCTGTTCGGCCACTGCTGCTTCCATCCCGGCCAGACCAAAAACACCTATGGCACGGGTTGCTTTATGCTCATGAACACCGGCGACGAGGTCGTCGAATCCAAGAACGGTCTGGTCTCCACGATCGGTATCGCCGCGGACGGCAAGATCAGCTATGCGCTCGAGGGTTCTATCTTTGCCGCCGGCTCAACCATGAACTGGCTGCGCAACAACATGGGCATCATCTCGAGTGTGAGCGAGTCCGCGCAACTCGCCGCTTCGATCAACGACAACGAGGGCTGCTACTTCGTCCCCGCCTTCGCTGGCCTGGGCGCTCCCTGGTGGGACCCGCGTGCCCGCGGTATCGTGTGCGGCCTGACCGGTGCCTCGAGTCGCGCGACCATTGTGCGTGCGGCCTGCGAGTCCATGGCCTACCAGAGTTATGACGTGCTGCGCGCCATGGAGCAGGACGTGGGACTTTCGATTGAGCGCCTGTCCGTCGATGGCGGCGCCTCACGCAACGAGTTCATCATGCAATTCCAGGCCGACCTGCTGGATATCCCCGTGCTGCAATGCGAGACGGTGGAGACCACGGCAATCGGTGCCGCGTACTTGGCGGGTCTTGCCGTCGGCTATTGGGAAGACCTTGAAGAGCTGGAGCAAAATGCCCAGATCGTTAGGACCTTCCTTCCCCATATGTCCGCCGAGCGTCGCGAGCAAAACCTTGCGGGCTGGCGTGATGCAGTCAAGCGCTCGCTCAGTACCGCACAGTAGGGCTGCGATGGGCTGCTCGATACAACAAACCGCTAAACTTATGCATGGCGTGCGGCGGCAACATTGCTGCGCGCCTTGTCAGCAAGGCCGTTTTGCGGCTGCAACGAAAGGGGCAATCAACCCATGACCGTCACCTACGATGCGTCCCATGTGACGCTTGTCGATCATCCGCTCGTCCAGCACAAGCTGTCGATCCTGCGCGACAAAAACACCGGCACCAACCAGTTCCGTCAGCTCGTGCGCGAACTCGCGCTTTTTGACGGCTACGAGGCCATGCGCGACCTGCCTATGGAAGACGTCGAGGTCGAGACCCCCATCACTACCGCCACGTTCAAACAGCTTGCCGGCAAGAAACTCGCCATCGTGCCCATCCTGCGTGCGGGCCTTGGCATGGTCGACGGTATCCTCGACCTGGTGCCCTCCGCTCGCGTGGGCCACATCGGCATGGAGCGCGACGAGGTCACCCACGAGCCGCACGAGTATTACTGCAAGATGCCCAAGGATATCGACCAGCGCATCTGCCTGGTCGTCGACCCCATGCTCGCCACGGGCGGTTCGGCCGAGATGGCCATCAGCTACCTGCGCGAGCGCGGTGTCAAGGATATCCGCATGCTGTGCATCGTCGCCGCGCCCGAGGGCCTCAAGTCACTGACCGAAAAGGACCCCGATGTGCATATCTATACCTGCGCCATCGACGACCATCTCAACGAAGCTGCCTACATCGTTCCCGGCCTGGGCGACGCCGGCGACCGCATCTACGGCACGCTGTAATCTCTGGGCCATACCGGCTAACGTCGAAAATACGAAGAAATGGTGCGCGCGGGCGAGCAAAAGACGACCGCGCGCACTCCTGTTAACGGACGTTTTGCCCTGCAGGGTTCGAGAAAAACGTATTACCGTACCTGCGGCATAAAGAAGGTCTTAAGAAAACGAACAGGTGCGTATTAACCGATGCTTTTTCGGTTGTACTTTAGCGATTGGCTCGTACAATAGTCACCAATGTTTGGCGGGAACTGTCCTGTGAGGCGATAAAAAAGGAAAGTGAGGACGCCAGTGTTTCAGATAGCCGATCTGCTCGCTATCGTTGCAGGTGCCATCGCGGGCGCGATTGCCTTCCTTCCCTTTGTCTTTACGCTCAAGCCGGTTCTTGACGATAAGCAGAATGCGGACATGCTCAAGGGTATGGTGAGTCTCGCGGTCTCGGCAATCGCGTTGCTTGTCTTTACCTTGGTTATGTTTGTGTTGTTCGGAGAGGCATTTCGCATGTTCCTCCTGGGCGAGGCGATCGGCTTCGTGGCCTTTATGGCCGCCTGCGCGGTTCGCGTCGCCAAGGCGCTGCGAGATCCTCATGAGGTCGAAAGGTAAGTCGTGGAAATTTTTGAAAAGCTGCCTGATGAGATTAATCATCTGGTCAGCGAGTTCAGCTCCACCCCTGTCGTGGGCGATCTGAGCTGCGGCATCACGCAGTACTCGTTTTGGCTGATCGTCTCCACGATCGTGCTCCTGATCGTCCTGGCCGTGTTCAAGAAGAAGCAGACCCTGGTTCCCAAGGGCTTCTTCGTCAACGGTTTCGAGTACATCATCGAGTACGTCGAGAACGATATCGGCAAGGGTGTCGTGGGTGAGAACTGGAAGAAGCACTTCCCGTTCCTGTGCTCGCTTTTCCTGTTCATCCTGATCAATAACATGATCGGCCTGATCCCGGGAATGAAGTCCGGCACCGGCGCAATCGGCTCCACCGCCGCACTCGCCATTTTCGCCTTCGTGTACTTCATCTACTACGGATGCAAGGCTCACGGCGTGATCGGCTACATCAAGAGCCTCGCCCCGCAGGGCGTGAGCTTCCCGATGAACGTCCTCGTGTGGGTCGTCGAGCTTTTCTCGACCTTCCTGCGCCTCATCACGCTTGCCGTCCGTCTGTTCTGCAACATGTTCGCAGGACACGTGGTCATGGGCTCGTTCGCCATCATGGCGAGCATGTTCATGCAGCCGCTGCTTCAGCAGGTTTCCGCGGCCCACGCCGTCGGCGCCCTGCCTTCGCTGGCCTGGCTTGCCATCCTCATCCTGATCTATGCGATCGAGCTTGTGGTCGGCGCCATCCAGGCTTACGTCTTCACGGTCCTTACCGCCGTGTATGTCTCCGAGGCAGAGGAGGTCGCGGAGGAGTAGTCTTCCGTTCGTGCCTTAAAGGTAAGGCAATTCGTTAAACCGCCGGTGCCCGTACCCATGGAGCCCGGCAGTTATAAAAAGGTTATCCTGCGTGAAATAAGACACGCACGACAAAGGAGGAATCGTGGGAGTTATCGGTTACGGTCTCGGTGTTATCGGCGCTGGTCTTGCTATCGGCCTGTCTGCTCTGGGTGCTACGGGTGCTATGGCCCGTCAGCCTGAGGTCCAGGGCCGCGTGTTCACCGTCTTCATCATGGGCTCCGCTTTCGGCGAGGCTCTGGCTCTGATCGGCTTCGTTGTCGCGCTGATCGTTAAATAGCACGGAGCGTCAAGTATGAATCTTTCATCCCAGAAGAGCGCGATCGCACTCTCCGCGTCCGCGGCCGCGCTGCTCATGCCGGTTTCCGCGTTCGCCGAGGACGGCGCTGCCGGTGCGGACATCCTCATCCCTAAGATGGCGGAGTTCATCCCGGCGCTTATCGCCTTCCTGATTATCTGGATCGTGCTGGCCAAGGTCGCCCTGCCGGGCATCATGAAAACCATGGAGGAGCGCGGCAAGAAGATCGAGGAGAGCCTCGACGAGGCCGAGAAGACCAAGCAGGAGGCTATCGCCAAGCGCGCTGAGTCCGACTCGATCGTCACCGACGCCCGTCGTCAGGCTGCCGACATCGTTCTCGAGGCCCGTAAGGACGCCGAGTCCGAGCGTGCCCGTATCATCGAGGCTGCTCACAAGGAGGCCGAGGAGATTATCGCCAAGGCCCATACGACCGTCGAGGACGAGCGCAAGTCCATCTATGCCGGTGCCGCGAGCTCCATCGCCGACCTGTCCGTTGCCGTCGCCACCAAGATCGTGGGCGAGGCACTCGAGGACGATGCCGAGCAGAAGAAGCTCATCGAGCGCTACATCCAGGAAGCAGGTAGCCTGAATGCCGACTAGCCGCTATCAGGACAAGGTGCTCGAGACCTACGCGCGTTCCCTTTTGGAAGCCGCCAAGGCCGAGAACCATGTGTTCGAGGACCTCGAGATGGTCGAGCGCTTGGCTTCTGCCAGCCCCGAGATCATCGCCGTGCTCGACACCATGTCCAAGCGCGACCAGCTCGACCTTCTTCCCAAGGTGGCAGCTGCCTTTAAGTATGTTGCCGAGGAAGACGAGGATGTAGTGGGCGTGACCGTCACCACGGCGATCCCGCTCGACGACGAGCTGCGTCAAACCATCACTAAGAAATGCGAGCAGGACTTCGGCCGCAAGGTATTCCTTATCGAGCAGGTCGACCCGTCTATCGTGGGCGGCCTGGTGCTCGAGGCCCGCGGCGAGCGTCGTGACATTTCCGTCAAGACGCAGCTGCGCATCGCGCAGGAGACCCTCGCAAACTCTGCTAATTCGTACGGAGGTGAAGCCTAATGTCCGAAACCCTCAATGCCCAGGATATCGCCAAGAAACTGCAGGAGCAGCTCACGAGCCTCTCCGCGACGGTCGATACGCATGAGGTTTCAACGGTCGACGAGGTAGGCGACGGCATCGCGCGCGTCTCCGGCCTCAAGAGCGCCATGGCAGGCGAGCTTCTGGAGTTCAAGAGCTCCGATACCGGTGAGACCGTCTTCGGCCTTGCCCAGAACCTTGACCGTGACGAGGTCGGCGCCGTTCTGTTTGGTGCCGTCGACTCCATCAAGGAAGGCGACGAGTGCCGCACCACTGGCCGCATTATGGATATCCCCGTGAGCCGTGCCATGCTCGGCCGCGTCGTCAATCCGCTCGGCCAGCCCATCGACGGCCTGGGCGACATCGTCGCCACGCACCGTCGCCCCATCGAGTTCAAGGCTCCCGGCGTCATCGATCGTACCCCGGTGTGCGAGCCGGTTCAGACCGGTCTGCTCGCTATCGACTCCATGGTGCCTATTGGCCGCGGTCAGCGTGAGCTCATCATCGGCGACCGTAAGACCGGTAAGACCGCCATCGCCATCGACGCTATCCTCAACCAGCGCGGCAAGGGCATGGTCTGCATCTATGTCGCCATCGGCCAGAAGGCCTCCACGGTTGCCAACATCCGTGAGACCCTCGCTCAGCACGGTGCGCTCGACTACACCATCATCGTTTCGGCCACTGCTGCCGATTCCGCCCCTATGCAGTACATCGCGCCTATGGCCGGTGCCGCTATTGGCGAGTTCTTCATGTACAACGGCGAGGACGGCAAGCCCGCCAGCGAGACCAACCCCGGCGGCCACGTGCTCGTCATCTACGACGACCTGTCCAAGCAGGCTGTGGCCTACCGTCAGATGTCGCTGACGCTGCATCGTCCGCCCGGACGCGAGGCCTATCCTGGCGACATCTTCTACCTGCACTCTCGTCTGCTCGAGCGTGCCGTCAAGATGTCCAAGAAGAACGGTTACGGCTCCATGACGGCACTGCCGATCATCGAGACCCAGGACGGCGACGTCTCGGCCTACATTCCGACCAACGTCATTTCCATTACCGATGGTCAGATCTACCTGCAGTCCGAGCTCTTCTTCCAGGGTCAGCGCCCGGCAGTCGACGTGGGTATCTCCGTGTCCCGCGTCGGTGGCGATGCGCAGACCAAGGCCATGAAGCAGGTCGCCGGCAACCTTCGTCTGGACCTCGCTTCCTATCAGGAGCTCGCTGGCTTTACGCAGTTCGGCTCCGACCTCGACGAGGCTACTCAGAAGCAGCTGACCCACGGTGCTCGCATGACCGAGCTCCTGAAGCAGCCGCGTTACAAGCCGTTTGAGGTTGGCGAGCAGATCGTTACGCTGTTCGCTGGCAACGAGGGCTTCCTGGATGACCTGGAGATCGCCGACGTGCTGCCCTTCCGTGCCGAGCTCATCGAGTACATGGACAATGGCTTTGGTTCGCTGCTCGACAAGGTTCGCGCCAAGAAGATCGATGATGACACCAAGGCTGAGCTCTTGCGCGTCATCGGCGACTTCAAGCAGCAGTTCATGGCCAAGCACCATTCGGATGTTTCTGGATCAGAGGAGAACTAAGCCCCATGGCCAACCTTCGCGACATTAAGAAGCGAATCTCCTCGGTTACCACGACCAAGCAGATCACGCGCACGATGGAGATGGTCTCTACGGCCAAGATTCGTCGTGCCCTCGATCGCTCCAAGCAGGCCGAGCCCTATAAGGAGGCGCTGACCGACGTCATGTTGACGGTCGCCGGCGACGCCTCCTGTTCGGGCACCGATCCCATGCTGCAGAAGCATGAGAGCGTCAAGCATGGCCTGATTGTCGTTATCGCCTCGGACCGCGGCCTTGCCGGCGGTTTCAATACGACGGTGGAGCGCACGGCCGAAAAGCTCGCCGCTTCTTGGGCGAACGACGGCATCGAATGCGAGATCATCGCGTGCGGGCGTAAGCCGGCCACGTATTTCCGTGACCGCGCAAACGTTGTCATGCACTTTGAGGGCAACTCCTCTGAGCCCGATTTCAATCAGGCCCGCATGATCTCCTCTCATATCTGCGATGCGTATCGTGCCGGTGAGCTTGACCGTGTCGAGCTTGTCTACCACCACGCCAAGAACCGCGTGGATCAGGAGCTTCGCGTCGAGCATCTGTTGCCGCTCGACCCCGAGATGATCGCTATGGCCCACGGTCCGCGTAAGAACGAGACCGACGCCCCTAAGCGCATCTCGTCCACGTTCGAGTTCGTGCCCTCTCCCGAGCATGTTCTCGGCAAGCTTGTGCCGTCTTATATCCTGACGGTCATCTACCAGGCCCTGATCGATTCGGCGGCTGCCGAGCAGGGTGCACGCCGCAAGGCCATGCACTCCGCGACGGAAAACGCCACCGCGATCATCTCGACCCTTACCCGCACGTATAGTCGCGTGCGCCAGGCTTCGATCACGACCGAGATTAACGAGATCGTCGGCGGAGCCTCAGCATTGGAGGAACAGTAATGGCTAATAACACCGTAAAGCTTGCGGTCGAGGAAGCCACCAAGAAGACGACTGCCGGTGATGGTCGCATCGTGCGAATCATCGGTCCTGTCGTCGACGTCAAGTTTGACGGTGCGGTGCCCCCGATCTACAACGCGCTCACGGTCGAGGCCGAGACCCCGATCGGTCATCTGAGCACGATCCTCGAGGTCGAGAGCCAGCTTCCGGGCGGCGTTGTCCGCACGGTCGCCATGTCCTCGACCGACGGCCTGCAGCGCGGTCTCATCGCCACCGATACCGGTGAGCCCATGAAGATGCCCGTTGGCCCCAAGACGCTCGGCCGTATTTGGAACGTCATGGGCAAGCCCGTCGACGGCAAGCCCATGCCCGAGGTGGAGGAGTTCTACCCCATCCACCATGCAGCGCCCCGTTTCGACGAGCTCACCACCAAGACCGAGATCTTCGAGACCGGCATTAAGGCCGTCGACCTGCTCGAGCCCTACATCCGTGGCGGCAAGACAGGCCTGTTCGGCGGCGCCGGCGTCGGCAAGACCGTTTTGATTCAGGAGCTCATCAACAACCTCGCCCAGGAGCACGGCGGCACCTCGGTGTTCACCGGCGTCGGCGAGCGTACCCGCGAGGGCACCGACCTGTTCCTCGAGATGAGCGAGTCTGGCGTTATCGACAAGACCTGCTTGGTCTATGGTCAGATGAACGAGCCGCCCGGAGCGCGTCTGCGCATCGGTCTGGCCGGCCTTACCACCGCTGAGTATTTCCGTGATCGTGGCCAGGACGTTCTGCTGTTCATTGACAACATCTTCCGCTTCTCCCAGGCAGGTTCCGAGGTTTCCGCACTGCTGGGCCGTATGCCGTCCGCCGTCGGTTACCAGCCCACGCTGGCAACCGAGATGGGCGACCTCCAGGAGCGCATTACCTCGACCAAGACGGGCTCCATTACCTCCGTCCAGGCTGTCTACGTCCCCGCAGACGACCTGACCGACCCGGCGCCTGCCACGACGTTTACGCACCTCGACGCCACCACGGTTCTTTCGCGTAGCATTTCGTCGCTCGGCCTGTTCCCGGCTATCGACCCGCTCGCGTCTTCCTCTGACGCTCTCGATCCCTCGATCGTCGGCGAGGAGCACTACCGTGTCGCCGTCAAGGTCCAGGAGCTCCTGCAGGAGTACTCCGACCTTCAGGACATCATCGCCATCCTGGGTATGGACGAGCTGTCCGAGGAGCAGCGCCTTACGGTCAACCGTGCCCGTAAGATCCAGCAGTTCCTCTCGCAGTCCTTCCACGTCGCCGAGAAGTTCACCGGCAACCCCGGTGTCTACGTCCGCGTCGAGGATACCGTCCGCTCCTTCGCCGAGATTGTCGACGGCAAGGCCGATGACCTGCCCGAGCAGGCTTTCCGCTATGCTTCCACGATTGAGGACGTGCGCGAGCGCGCCCGCAAGATGGGGGAGAAGTAGGTTATGCGTATCCGCATCGTGTGCCCCGTGAGCTGCGCCTATGAGGGCGACGCTGCGTTTGTGTCGATTCCGTCCACGGATGGCGAGTTTGGCGTTCTGCCTGCTCACTCCAGCGAGATCTGCACGATCGACCGCGGTTACGTTCGCGTTTCCGATAAGGCCATGGGCACTGTCGACCACACGTTTGCCGTGGCCGGCGGCTATGCCCAGGTTGCGGACGATGTCGTGACCGTTCTCGCCGAGCGCGCTTGCGATTTGGCGACCGTCGATGCCGACAAGCTTAAAGCTGATATTCAAGGTTTTGAAGAGAAGCTGGGTAATTTGTCGGAGGATGATGCACGCCGCGCCTACCTCTATAATGAAATCGCATGGTGTAAGCTCAAGCTTGCCCAATAGTCAAACGATTTAGCGTTCGACCATTTGCGAACACATCATGCCCGGGATGGCCCAGCCATCCCGGGCATGCTTTTTGAAAGGGTAGACCTTGGATATTATCCGCGTTGAGGGTGGCCACGCCATCGGAGGCTCCGTGCCCGTTTCGGGCGCCAAGAACTCCGCGCTCAAACTCATGGCGGCAACGCTTCTGGCGCCGGGCAAGACGACGCTGCAGAACGTGCCCGATATTTCCGATGTCCACGTGATGGGCAAGGTGCTCAAGGGCATGGGCGCTACGATCGATGTTCTCGACGAGCACACGCTCGAGATCGATACCTCTCAGGTCGATTCTTGGGAGGCTCCCTACGAGCTCGTTGCCAAGATGCGCGCTTCCACGGCCGTGATGGGGCCCTTGCTGGGCCGTTTCCATCGTGCCAAGATAGCCATGCCCGGCGGCTGCAACCTGGGTGCTCGCAAGATCGATATGCACATTCTTGGTCTTGAGGCCCTGGGCGTTGAGTTCGATACCGCCCACGGTTACATCAACGCTAATGCGCCCCAAGGTCTGCGCGGTACCACCGTCACGCTCGAGTTCGCCAGTGTCGGTGCGACCGAGAACCTCATTATGGCATCCGTGCGCGCGCAGGGTACCACGGTTATCGACAATGCCGCCCGCGAGCCCGAGATCGTCGATCTCGCCAACATGCTCAACGAGATGGGCGCCAAGATTGTTGGCGCCGGTACGCCCGTCGTGACTATCGAAGGCGTGGAAGAGCTCCATCCCGTTACCCATCGCGTGGTGGGCGACCGCATCGAGGCCGGTACCTTTATCGTTGCCGGTGCGTTGATGGCCGACGATCGCGGTGTCGATGTCACGGGCTTTTGCCCCATTCACTTGGGCATGGTGCTCAAGAAGATGGAGCTCATGGGTATCGACTGCGAGCGCGTCGAGGATGGCGTCCATGTAAACCGTGCCGAGCGTATCAAGCCGGTCGACATCCAGACGCTTCCGTTCCCCGGTTTCCCGACGGACATGCAGGCGCAGATTATGGTGCTCTCCGCTCTCGCCGACGGCAGTTCCGTTATTACCGAGAACATCTTCGAGAATCGCTTTATGTTTGCCTCTGAGCTGGTGCGCATGGGTGCCGACATTCGTATCGAGAGCCATCATGCCATGATTCATGGCGTCAAGGGCTTCTCGGGTGCACAGGTTACCTCGCCCGATCTGCGTGGCGGAGCGGCCCTCGTCGTAGCGGGCTTGATCGCCGACGGGACGACCGAGGTTTCGGCCATCCATCACATCAAGCGCGGCTACGAGCAGTTTGTCGAAAAGCTGCAGGCGCTCGGCGCGCATGTCGAGCATGCTACCGTCCCCGATCCCGTCATCTACTAATACAGGTTGCCTATGTTTAATAAAAAGCCCCTCGCGGATACCACCGCCCGAAGACCCTCAACTGGTGCGCAGGCCAAGATCTACAGTCGCGATAACGTGGCTCGCTATTCCGAGCGCGCTCGTCAACGTCGTCGTAGCCACACGATTCGTCACGTCGCGCTCATTGTCGTGCTTGGTGTGCTGCTGAGTGCCACTACCGCTGCCGGCCTGTGGTTTGCCACCATTATGGGCAAGCTCGGCGATTCTAATGTCATTACCGATAATCTGCGTCGGGTTCTGGTTGACACCGATGAGGCAAAGGATCCGTTCTACGTGCTGCTTCTTGGCACCGACGGCCGTCCGGGCGAGGATACGTATCGTGCCGACTCGATTATCCTGGCACGCATCGACCCCACGCAAAAGCAGGCGACGCTCATTTCCGTTCCGCGCGACACCAAGGTCGAGTACAAGGGCGAGACCATGAAGATCAACGCCTGCCATACCGTTGGCGGCGCCGAGGCCATGGTCGAGGCGGTCAACGAGCTGTGCGGTGTTCAGATTTCCCACTATGCCGAGGTCAGCTTCGACGGTATGCAGGCGCTGATTGATTCGGTTGGCGGTATCGACATTAACGCAACCGATGATGTTGACGACCCCGAGCACCTGGATATTAAGATTACCGCTGGCCAGCAGCATATGGACGGTGCCACCGCCCTTACCTATGCCCGCTGCCGCTACACCTATGCCGACGGCGATTACACGCGCATGCGCCACCAGCGTCAGGTGCTTGGCGCCCTTGCCAACCAGATTCTCAATAACTTCGATGCCACGAAGATTTTTGGCCTGGTTAATTCGCTGTCCGATATGCTCGTAACCGATATGAGCGTTCAGGATATCGTGGCTACGGTCAACGCCATGCGCGGTATGGATGTCGACGGTATCTACTCGGCCAACCTGCCCTCGTATGCCGACGACAGCACCATGATCGACGGTGTGAGCTACGTCTTTGTCTACGAGGACGAGCTCAAGGAAATGATGGAGCGCGTCGATGCCGGCAAGGATCCCAAGGGTCCCAACACCATGGGTCTTTCCGACGGTTCCAGCTCTACGATCGGCGACCTGAACAACAACACGTCTGACGACTACGCAAACGGTACCGCAACCTCATCGGTCAGCTCTGACGATTCCGATGACTCAAGCGATTCGAGCGATTCGGACTACTACGAAGAGCCCACCGGCGACGGCAACGGCTACGAGGCCAACTACTAAGTTACGGCGTTTTACCAAACGCCGTAACGGCTCGACGCTGCGCGCCGCCCAAGGCGACAATTTGTCATTCAAAAGGCAGGACATGACCAGAAGGTCAATGCCCTGCCTTTTTCATGCCAACTTGTTCGCCTTGGACGTCGCTCGCTGACGTTGGCTCAACCTGCGGTGCTGACTACTCCCCTTGCACCAAAAACCGCCCCGTTCTCGGTTTTGAGGACGGGGCGGTTTTGCTTACCTAGATTGTTCGAGTTCCTTATGCAAAGCGGGCGACGAGCTCCTGGAGCACGTCGGTCATCTTGACGAGCGAACTGACCGGGACGAACTCGTTGACGCCGTGGTAGCAATAGCCGCCGGTGGAAAGGTTGGGGCAGGGCAGACCGCGGAACGACAGCTGGGCGCCGTCGGTGCCGCCACGAATTGGCAGCACTTGGGGCTCAACGCCGCAGGCAAGGTAGGCTTCCTTGGCAACATCAATAAGCTCGGGATAGTCACGAACGATCTCGGCCATATTTCGATACTGCTGCTTAATCTCGACCGTCACGCGCTCCTCACCCAGACGCTGGTTGAGCATCGAGGCAGCGGCATCAATAAGGTCGAGTTTCTGCTGGAACTTGGCGGCGTCATGGTCGCGGACGATATAGCGCGCTGTGGCGTGATCGACGGTCGCAGATACACCCTCAAGGTGATAAAAGCCCTCGTAGCCTTCCGTATACTCCGGGCGCTGTACGCAGGGGAGCAACGCGTTGAAGTCGCAGAACAGATTGCCTGCGTTGACCATACGGCCCTTAGCGTCGCCCGGGTGGATGGACTGGCCCTCAAAGCAGACGGTCGCCTCGGCGGCGTTAAAGCATTCCCACTCCAGTTCGCCGATGGGGCCGCCGTCGACCGTGTAGGCGTACTTGCAGCCAAAGGTATCGATATCCAACAGCTCGGCTCCGTGGCCGATCTCCTCGTCAGGGCAGAAGCAAATGCCGAGTGCGGGATGGGGCAGAGAAGGGTCCTGAGCGATACGCGCGACAAGCGACATGATCTCGGCGACGCCTGCCTTGTCGTCCGCGCCCAGCAGCGTGGTGCCATCGCTGCAGACCAGGTCCTCACCTGCGAGGTCGTTCAGGGCGGGAAGCTTGGCGGTACTCATGGCAACGGGCTTACCGTCAACCGTGCCGCAGACCAGGTCGCCGCCTTCGTAGTGTACGATGTGCGGTTTCACGCCGGCACCCGGTGCAACTTCGGTGGTGTCGAGATGGGCGATCAGGCCCAGGGCGGGCTTGTCCTCAGCGCCCGCACTTGCGGGGATATGCGCGCAGACATAGGCGTGCTCGGTCACGTGGGCATCTTCCGCACCAAGCTCGCGCAGCTCTTCAGCCAGCACGTTGGCAAGGTCAAACTGAACGGCGCTCGAGGGTACCTGGTCGCAGTTTGCATCCTCGGACTGCGTGTTGATCTGGACGTAGCGCAAAAAGCGTTCGAGGACATCGGGGCTCGTGGTGGTGTTTTCCATAAAGACCGCTCCAATCTTGGTCGTCGTGTGCAACAAGAACTCTAGCACGGTATGCCACGGCATACCACGACGCTTGGATGGGGTAGAATCAGCCATTGAATGCAGAAGGGACGGAAGATCATGGATACGACAAATAGCTCGCGCGAACTACATCTGACGGTGGCGAACGAAGACTACTTGGAGTGCATGGTTCGCATTGAAAGCGAAGAGGGGGAAACCAACGGCGTGCGATCGGTCGACATCGCGCAGCGCCTTGGCGTCTCCAAGGCATCGGTCAATAAAGCGGTTTCGGCGCTCAAGGCATCCGAGCTTGTCGAGCAATCGCACTACGGCAAGGTAATCCTGACCGATCGCGGTCGCGAGGTTGGCACGGCTATCTGGTACCGTCATCGCCTCATCCGCACGTTTTTGGTTCAGGAGCTCGGTGTCGAATTTGAGCGAGCCGATTCCGAGGCCTGCATGATGGAGCATGCGCTATCCGAGGACACGATGAGCCGCTGGCTCGCCTATCTCGAAAAGCAGGGAATCAGCGTCGAGGAATAGCGGGATATATATGGATACGAGTTATTACAACCGCTTTGGTGCCGAGGAACTTACGCGCCGCTTGTCGAGCGAGACCTTGTTGGCGCAGGGCCCCATGGGCAGTGTTCTGTTGAGTGAGTACGATGCCGCCGACATTCCACCGGCGTTTTGGAATCTGGCAGAGCCGCAGACCGTTTCTCGTATCCATCGCTTGTATGTCGCCGCCGGCGCGCAGGTGCTCATTACCAACACCTTTCAGGCATCGAGCTATGCCCTCAAGCACGACCAGATTGCGCCGTCCGTGGCGGAGGTCAATCGCGGGGCCGTCGACGATGCCCGCCAGGCGCACCCTCAGCTGCTGCTAGGCTCGATGGGCCCGATCGGTATTGAGTGGTTTGCCGAGGACTCTGCCGAGTATCGTGAAATCCGAGGCATTGCGCGCGAACAGGCGCACGCCTTGCTCAACGCCGGCGTTGACGGTCTGCTGATCGAGACGGTGACGTCTATCCGTAATTTGCAGCCCATGCTTGCCGGCGCCCGAGATGCCGCCGATGGCATGCCTGTTCTGGTGAGTTTTGTCGTTGACGATAAAGGCGACCTGTTGGGCGATGGCCTCAACATCGAGGCAGCCGTTTTGTACGCCGAAAAACACGGCGCAAATTCGGTTGGTGTTAATTGCTGTTCGCTTGCGGCCGCGAACGCGGCGGTGCCCAGGATGGTTGCATCGGCGACTACTCCCGTCACGGTGCGTCCCAACGTAGGCGATCCGGTCCAGACTCAGGATGGCCCCGTATGGCACGAGAACCCCGAAGCTTTCGCGCGCGCATGCATCGAATGGAGACATGCCGGTGCCGCAATGGTGGGCAGTTGCTGTGGAACCACGGCAATCACTACGGCCGCGATGGCCGAGGCGCTCGATATATAAAGGGCAAACCGCTCCATACGGGGCGGTTTTTTTATTGCTTGCATGTCCTCGGCAGCATTTGCCCAAATGGTGAATGCTGGTGCCGGCAGGTTGCCGAGTGCATGTTGCGGGTATACCCCATGCGTACCATGATCCAAACACTGTGAGGTGTCTGCGCGTGTGCGCGATAATTCATTTTGGAACTGACGGTTGGCGCGCTCGCGTCGATGAGGACTTCACTGCCGATAACGTTGCCCGTATCGCCGATGCCGTCGGCGAGTTGTGGCAAAAGACCAATCCGGGCAAAACGGTATATATAGGGTTCGACACCCGGCCCCTGGCGCGCGAGTTCGCTGAGCTTGCGGCGGGCGTGCTAGCAGCGCACGGGCTAGACGCCGTGCTCGCTTCGCGACCTGTCCCGACCCCTGCCCTTACGTGGGCGGCGGCTTATGACGGTGAAACGTGCGGCGCGCTCATGGTGACGGGGTCCCATCATCCGCAGGGCTATCTGTGCCTCAAGATTCGCATGGGTGACGGCTCGACCGCCAACCAGGATGTCATCGAAGAGCTCGAAGAGACTATGGCTCCCGAGCCAATGGGGATCGAGGGGCAATATCGCACCGCGGATATCATTCCTGACTATATGCAGGCGGTGGCATCGTTTGTCGATGCCGAAGCCATCCGCGCCGCGCACTTGCGCGTGGTTGTCGATCCCATGGGCGGCGCAGCCCAGGGCTATCTAGCCGACTTGCTGCGCGAGCTTGGCGTTGAGGTGCACGAGATTCACGCCGGGCAGGCGTCTGACCAAGAAGATATCTGCCCCGACCCCGTTGAACCGTGGGTGGACGCTTGCGAGCGCACGGTTATCGAGGACGGAGCTTGCGCTGGCCTGGTGACCGACGGCGACGCCGACCGTATCGGCGCGGTTGACGAGCGCGGCAGATATATACATCCGCATCAGATCATGGCGCTCGTTTTGGGCGACTTGGTTCAATTTCGTAATTTGGAGGGGCGCGTCGTCGTCAATCTTTCATGCTCGACGCTCGTGCGTCGCATTGCCGAGGCGCTTGGCTGCCGCGTGACCGTCAAACCAGTCGGTTTCAAATATATAGCGGCGGAGATGAAGAAGGGCGGCGTCCTCATGGGCGGCGAAGAAGCCGGTGGTATCGGCATCGCCGCGCATATGCCCGAGCGCGATGGAATCCTCGCCTGTCTGATTCTGTGTGAGCTTATGGCAAAGACGGACGCGCCTTTGGGCGTTCTGGTCGACCAACTCGAGGACAGTTTTGGTAAGACGAGTTACGGTCGACGCGACTTGCGCCTTGAGGCCGAAGATGCCGAAACGTTACGAACCCTGCTGCCGGGCGTAAACCCCAAGTCGATTTGTGGCAAGGTGCCGCAAAACGTTAGTCATATGGACGGCTTGCGTTTGGCATTCGAGGATGACACGTGGCTGCTGGTCCGTCCTAGCGGGACCGAACCAGTGGTGCGCGTCTACGCCGAGGGGTTCTCGGTGGAAGAACGTGATGAGTTGCTCGATGCTGGCTGTGCTTTAGCTAGGGGGACGTATCCGCTTTAACCATGAGACTGCCTTATATAAAGAGATGCTCGGCGAGCGGTAGTTAACGGCTGGCAAACGTTAGTCGGATCACAAGATGTGTAGGAAATGTGTACGCCCAGATTCCCGCCCCCGGGGCCCCTCCGGTCTGGCAATATATCTCCTTGCCGCGCGGCCCGGTGGAACCGGATCAGCCGCGGGGCGTGCACCTTGAGAACCGGATACTGCGAGGATGGACACTCACTTCAGTGTCGCATCCGGGCAGA
>NZ_JBBNLO010000032.1:0-20780 GCF_040092405.1 Collinsella sp. CLA-ER-H2 | reverse complement strand
TCCCCGCAGGTGCGGTAAGGGCTACCGCACGGGCCGATACTCAAAGCCCATTGTGGCACCCCGAGCCCGCGGAAAGAAGCTGCGCCGCGGGGGAGGCGACCCCAATGGCTTTCTCATATCGTCTTTTGGGCCCACCGCGGGGACTTGAACCTGCGAAGGAGCGAGCGTCAAGAAAACGCGGAGCGTTTTTAGCGAGCTGGCGAGTCCGCCGGCAGGTGGGCGAAGCCGGTGCGGATCCGCGAAGCGGATACGCGGACGTCCTTTCGCCCGCACCATTGATTGAAAGAGCTCCCAGCAATGGGGGCTTTTTGTTGTGCACGATCTCCTTGGACGGGTATCCTAATGGCAACGTGTGCCTATCAGAGGAGAGACCATGCTGTTTTCCGGTATCATCGCTGCCCTTACCAGCCTTTTGATTCCCATCATCATCCTGCTGCTGTTGCTTCCCAACGCCTGCTACGTCGTTGAGCAGCAGCACGCTGTGATCATCGAGCGCTTGGGTAAGTTCAATCGTATCGTCAACGCGGGCTTCCACATGAAGGTGCCCGTGATCGACCGCAAGGCCGCTACGGTGAGTCTGCGCACCATGAAAAACGGTTTTGGCATCGACGTTAAGACCCAGGACAACGTGACCATCGGCCTTGAGGTCTCTGCTCAGTACCACGTGAGCTATGACATGGGCGCCGGCCCGGCAGATTCGGGCATCTACAAGAGCTACTATATGCTGCAGGAGCCCGTCGACCAGATGCGTGACTTCATCACCGACGCTCTGCGCTCTTCGATTCCCGTCTACACACTCGATGAGGTCTTTGCCAAGAAGGATGACATCGCCAAGGACGTTAATGCCACCGTGTCCGAGCAGATGGCTGCCTACGGCTTCACCCTCGTGTCGACACTCATCACCAAAATCGCGCTGCCGACCGAGGTCGAGAACTCCATGAACGACATCAATGCCGCCCAGCGAAAGCGCGCTGCCGCGCAGGAGCTCGCCGAGGCCGACCGCATCAAGCGCGTCACCGAGGCGACCGCCGAGGCTGAGGCGATGGAAAAGGCGGGCGAGGGCATCGCCAACCAGCGCAAGGCCATCGCGCTGGGCATCAAGGATTCGCTCGAGATCATCCAGGAGACGGGAGTCGGTAACGACGAGGCCAACCAGCTGTTCATGTTTACGCAGTGGTCCGAGATGATGACGGAGTTCGCTCGTACGGGTAAAACCTCGACGGTCGTGCTGCCGAGCGATTTCTCGCAGTCGGCCTCGATGTTCGAGCAGATGCTGACAGCCAGCAAAGTTCAAAACGATTCGAAGGAGTAGACGCGCGTGAAATACACCGTCGTTTGCGTCGGTAAGCTCAAGGAGCGCTTTTGGAAGGACGCGTGCGCTGAGTACACCAAGCGCCTAGGTGCCTATGCCAAGGTTGATATCCGCGAGGTGGCCGATATCGACCCGGCTAAGGCGGGCGGCGTGGATGCCGCACGCGACAAGGAGGGGGCGGCAATTCTTGCTGCATTGCCGTCTCGGGCGCATGTGATCCTGCTAGCTATCGAGGGCAAGGAGCGTTCGAGTGAGGAGCTCTCGGCGCGGCTCGACGATCTTATGCTGCGAGGCAGCAGCGACATTGCCTTTGTAATCGGCGGTTCGGACGGCGTGAGTGATGAGGTGCGCGCCCGCGCCGACGAGATGCTCAGCTTTGGACGCATTACCTTGCCGCATAACCTGGCGCGTGTGGTGCTGCTAGAGCAGATTTACCGTGCCTGCAAGATCAGTCGTGGCGAGCCGTATCACAAATAGGTCGGCAATACGAAACAATGGCGTGGGACAATACCTTTCGTTTTGAGGAATGTGTCTGAAAGGACTATGCGATATGAAGATTGGATTTGTCGGTTTTGGCAATATGGCGAGCGCTATGGCCGATGGCTGGATCGCTGCCGGTGTAGCTGCGAGCGACATGTGCGCCTGCGCGGGTCGCTACGACGCACTGGTTGAGCGCTGCGAGGCGCGTGGGATGGCCGCTTGCCACGATGCCGCCGAGGTTGTCGCCGCATCCGATATCGTGGTCGCTGCGGTCAAACCGTACATGATCGAGAAGGTATTCGCCCCGCTCAAGGACATTCTTGCCGACAAGGTCGTTCTGTCGGTTGCCTGGACTTGGGACAGTGCCAAGTGGGAGCAGGTCCTGCCGGGCGTCGCGCACATCTCGACGGTGCCCAACACACCGGTTTCGGTGGGCGAGGGCGTCATCGCCTGCGAGAAGGCTTCCACGCTTAGTGATGAGCAGAGCGCAGTGGTGCTTGATCTGCTTGGCAAGCTCGGTGCGGTGGTCGAGCTCGATACGAGCCTGCTGTTCGTGGGCGGCACGGTGGGTGGTTGCGCTCCGGCATTTGTCGCCATGGCAATCGAGGCCCTGGGCGATGCAGCGGTCAAGCACGGTATCCCGCGTGCCGATGCCTATCGCATTGTGAGCCAGATGGTGCTGGGTACGGCAAAGCTGCAGCTTGCAACTGGCCAGCATCCTGCGGCGATGAAGGATGCCGTATGCTCGCCCGGTGGTGCCACCATCAAGGGCGTCGTTGCGCTCGAGGACGCCGGCATGCGCAGCGCCCTGGTCAAGGCAATCGACGCAACTCTCCAGTAAAACCGACCAAAAAAAGGACGGGTTTATTTTTGGCAGGTATTTTCTGCGGTTTTGTCCTTTTAGCGAAAAGCGCCCCGCAACTGGCTCAATTCCAGTTGCGGGGCGCTTGCGTTTGCCCAGATAAAACAGACCAAAATAAACCTGTCCCTTTTTGGCAGGTTAGTCCCAGAAGCTGTCTTCCTCATCCTCGGACTTGGGTCCGCGGTCGACGTACATCTTATGGGTACGCTTCTCCATTACAAAGGCAAGAATCGCAAATAACAGGATGCCGCCGGCGAAAAGGATGGCAAAACCGGTGCGGGTGCCAAACAAAAAGGAAAAAACTGCGTCCATTGGGTGCCTTCTTGCGTAGTTGAGTTGGGTCGTAAACGCTCATAAGTATATACTTGCCCATACATGTACAAGGTTGCAACCTAAATGGAATGTATATCGCCGGAGGATCTAATGCTTGATATCAAGTTTGTTCGCGAGAACCCCGATGCCATCGATGTCGCCATGGCTAACCGCCAGACGTCTTGGGATCGCGAGAAGTTCTTTGAGCTCGACGACGAGCGCCGTGCCGTCATCACCGAGGTCGAGGAGCTCCAGGCTACGCGCAACGCCGAGTCCAAGAAGATCGGCGCCCTGATGAAGGAGGGCAAGAAGGACGAGGCCGAGGCCGCCAAGGAGGCCGTGCGCGCCGTCAACGAGAAGATTGACGGTCTGGCCGAGCGCCGTACTGCTCTCGAGCAGGAGCAGTACGACTTCATGGCTCACCTGCCCAACATTCCTTGCGAGACCACGCCGTACGGCAAGGACGAGGACGAGAATATTGAGCGCCGTCGTTGGGGCACCCCGCGCGAGTTCGACTTCGACTTTAAGCCGCATTGGGATCTGGGCACCGATCTGGACATCCTCGACTTCGAGCGCGGCAACAAGCTCTCCGGCAGCCGTTTTACCGTTCTCGGTGGCGCCGGCGCCCGCCTGGAGCGCGCCCTCATCAACTTCTTCCTCGATACGCACACCAGCCGTGGTTTTAAGGAGTGGTGGCCGCCCATCGTCGTCAAGCGTCAGACCATGTTTGGCACGGGTCAGCTGCCCAAGTTCGAGGACGACGCCTACCACGTCTCGGGCGACAACTTCCTGATCCCCACCGCCGAGGTCGTGCTCACCAACCTGCACGCCGGCGAGGTCCTCGACGCCGACACCCTGCCGCGCCGCTACACCGCCTTCACCCCCTGCTTCCGCGAGGAGGCCGGTTCCGCCGGTCGCGACACCCGCGGCATCATCCGTCAGCACGAGTTCGACAAGGTCGAGATGGTCAAGTTCGCTAAGCCGGAGGAGTCCGACGAGGAGCTCGAGAGCATGACCGCCGAGGCCGAGTACCTGCTGCAGCAGCTGGGCCTTCCGTATCGCGTGATTAGCCTGTGCACCGGCGACTTGGGCTTCTCTGCCCGTCAGACCTACGACGTCGAGGTCTGGCTGCCGAGCTACAACGCCTACAAGGAGATCAGCTCCTGCTCCAACTGCGGCGACTTCCAGGCCCGCCGCGCCAACATCAAGTACCGCGACCCCGAGAACTTCAAGGGTTCGCGCTACCTGCACACGCTCAACGGTTCCGGCCTGCCGGCCGGCCGCACCATGGCCGCCATTCTGGAGAACTACCAGAACGCCGACGGCACCATCACGATTCCCGAGGTCCTGCGTCCTTACATGGGTGGTCTCGAGAAGATCGAGCCGGTCGCGTAAGTTGGCTGCATAGGGGATATGCAAGGGCGCTCCTTCGGGGGCGCCCTATTTCGTGCGCAGGTCCATACCATGCCGTGCGGACAGCTCAATAGAAAACACACGAACAACTGTTCTGTATACAGCCATCTACCTGCTATGCTTTTGCTAAATAAGAGCGAGAGAAAGGGGACGCGATGGAGCTGTTTGATGATCGGGTGGTTTTGTTTGAGAGCGACGAGGGCGGGGAGTACCTGCTTGTAACGTGTGAGCCGTCTGGCATGGGCGGCCTGGTGGTTCGGCAGACGAGTGAGGGTCCGTTGACACAATGGTGCTTTGAGGAGTCGCCGCATGTGGTCGAGACCTTTGTGACGCACGAGGGGCTTGTGGCGCTGGAGCACTTCTATGGAGTTGGGACTTCCAACCAGGTCGCGCGCATGCTGAGCATCTCGTTTGCCGATTATGATTGTGCCCAGCGGGTGAGATCGCTCCTGAGGGAACTTGATGCCAAGTTTGACGTGATCGAAAAGCCAATCGATCGTACGGGGAACAGCGGTATATGCGGAGCAGCATGACAAAACTGCGTTCCACAAAAAAGTTTGAGATTGTGCTTGACTCCAATAAGCTAAAGTGGTTTTATATGTCTTGCGCTGCGGCGTTACCTCAGCTGGATAGAGGGTCTGACTACGAATCAGAACGTCATAGGTTCGAATCCTATACGCCGCACCAATTGAAATTGAAAGCCTCCGGCAATGGGGGCTTTTCTTTTACGTCGGCACTGCATGGATTCGAACCTTGGTCGAGGCGCGAGCGTAAAGAAAACGCGGAGCGTTTTTAGCCCGCGGGCGAGCGCGCCGGCAGGCGGGCGAAGCCGGTGCGGATCCGCGCAGCGGATACGCGGAATCCTATACGCCGCACCAATTGAACTTGAAGCCTCCGGCAACGGGGGCTTTTCTTTTACGCCGGCACCGCACGGATTCGAACCTCGGTCGAGGTGCGAGCATCTTAATCATCACTTCGTAAAATTTTTCCAAATTGTCGCTTGACCCATCGAGGGGTCACGTGCATAATAATCCGTGCGTTGCGGCGTTACCTCAGCTGGATAGAGGGTCTGACTACGAATCAGAACGTCATAGGTTCGAATCCTATACGCCGCACCAATTGATTTTAAAGCTCCCGGCAACGGGAGCTTTTCTTATATCGCGATGCGTCGAGGATCGCATCAAGTGGTCTAAATGAGTAAAAATCAAATTCAATAACTTTTTTTGAAAAACGCTTGACCTTTATTCAGTCCATGTGCATAATAATCAACAAGTCGCGGCGTTACCTCAGCTGGATAGAGGGTCTGACTACGAATCAGAACGTCATAGGTTCGAATCCTATACGCCGCACCAATTGAACTTGAAGCCTCCGGCAACGGGGGCTTTTCTTTTATGTCGCCGCTGCACGGATTCGAACCTCGGTCGAGGCGCGGGCGTAAAGAAAACGCGGAGCGTTTTTAGCCCGCGGGCGAGCGCGCCGGCAGGCGGGCGAAGCCGGTGCGGATCCGCGCAGCGGATGCGCGGAATCCTATACGCCGCACCAATTGAACTTGAAGCCTCCGGCAACGGGGGCTTTTCTTTTACGTAAGCACTGCATGGATTCGAACCTCGGTCGAGGCGCGGGCGTGAAGCGGACGATTTCTTATCGACTCGTGTAAGATTCCGAGTAGGTGTCGCGGCCCATCCGCGACCACTCCTTCTCTCAACGACCGATCAGGGTGATATTTCGTGGCAGAGCGTCCGACATACAAGCTCAGGTTTCTCGATCCCAAGAAGCGCTTTCCGGCGATGCCCGAGCAGCCTGCGGGACGCTCATATGGCGTGGTCTGGAAACTCTTTGGCGAGGATCAGCATGAATCTTGTTATGTCGTCGAATTCGTCGGCAAAAGTCATGTGTCGCTTTTGGGCTACGTAAGCGTTTCGGGTGAGGTGTACAAGGTGGACCGCCCCGTCAGCGAGGCTCCGCTGCCCAACGATCCCGACATGGAACTGGTCCTTGACGAGTCGGACTCCAGTATTGGTGAGATTATGGTAAGGGAAGCCAACGGTGCAATGCACGCATGTGCGCAAACTGTCGGTTGTCCCGAAGGGCCCATGCGCGAGCGGTCCGACCACGAGACATGGAATTCGATCCGCGCCCTTCCTTACGGCGAGTTCATGGCATCGATGTTCCTGCGCTACGTGATATTTGCCAACTCCGAAAGCGCTATTGCGAACACGGCGGGCGTCGACGGTCTCGATGCGGACATGCAAAACGTTGTCGACAAAATAAAGCTCGTAAAGCTGCCCGAGCCGGTCGAGGTGTTTTTGGGCTTTAACACGGCACCGCTCCCCGATGCTATCGAGACGCTGCTTTACCGCGTTGACCATGCCGAGAATCCGAGTGGTATCGAGCGTTATGCCGCCGCCCTTATGAGCGAGGTCGACTTGCCCCGTTTGCGCACCATTGCCGCCAAGTCAGAAATGAGCCTAGCGCGCATCGACCGGTCAAAGTTGTTCTATCTCAATTTTGATCGTAGCCTGCTGGACCAGGACGAGATTGACATGCTGCTTGCCATCGAGTGCCGTCTCAACCGCCTCTCCGGCATCCTCGAGCGCATCGGGGCCGGATTGGCCCCTGCGGCATCCTCGCCGAGCCTTGAGGGCTGCGCGCTCTTTGATGCGTGGCATATCGCCAAGACGACCAACGATGTTCCCCGACTGCTCGATACGGCCTCGAGCGATAACCCGTGGGGCAAACCGGGTACGGTGGCTTGCCAGCCGGGCGGTGAGTGGGATGTGCGTACCCGCTTCGCGCGTATTGTCGAGGCGCTCAACGTGGTCACGCGGCTCGACTATACCTATCGAGTAAACGTTGCCGAGGGGATTATGCTCGTTCGGTTTGGGCAGTCTGTCGTTGATGCCATGCCGCAACGTGAATACGACGCTCAAGATGACGCTTGGCGCGAGCTGGACAAGGACACGCGCGCGATCTGGGCCGCGGAGCACGATGCACGTGTGGCACTCACGCTTGCGGCAGCGTGTTTTGCCGCGGGCACCTGCATCACGCGCTGCTATGTGCAGATTGCTGCTACCGACAGTGAGCAGGGCGAGCGCGTTGTCGCAACGTATTTCTTTGGGCGCGCGGCCTATCTGGCCGATTGCGTGCCTGTCGCCAAGGATCTTGAGAGCATGGACATGGACGATATGCCGTGCAAGTGTGTGCTTGAGGCGTATGAGTCAACCGCTCCGGAGACGATTGAGCCTGCGGAGGTTCATGCTCGTCCGCGTGATGACCATCGCACGCTGCCGCCGGCGCTGCGCGATCTGCTGCTTGCCGATACGGCTGATGAGTTGGAGGTCATGGAAGAGGACGACGACCCATACGTGGCCCGTGTTGTTGAATTGCGCGAGCAGGCAAAAGTCGACCGTACAGGTGCCTTTGAAGGCTTTTCCCGTCTTGTCGAGGAGTTAGAGGCTAAGTGCGCCGTCGCCGAGCTTTTGGCGACAGGTCCGGTTCAAACGCAGTTTTGTGACAACCAGCTGGTGCGCATGGTGCTACCGGTGTTGGAAGAAGATCGCTCTGTGCGAATCCTCCGTGCGCCCGATGCGCTGTACTTTGCCCAGCACGAGATCTGCAGCTTTTACGCCGAGCAAGAGGACTTTGAACGAGCGCTGCCCGAGGTGCGCCATCTTTACGATCTGGCGCGCTCGTCCATGCAATCGCACTTTGCGCTCATCAACGTGCTTGCGCGTCTGGAGCGCTTTGACGAGATTATCGAGGTGGCGCGCCACGGCCTACGTATTGCCAGCGATCGTTCTGCAATCGGCTACCTGTTCTATCGCTTGGCGTTTGCCTATTGGAATTGCGATCAGCTCGACCTGGCGCTGGCTTGTTACCGTCTGGTGCCGCGCGGCGAGGAGTCGGGCAGCAGCGCGCTGGAAGAAATGCAGGGCCTTATGAACGAGATGGGCGTCAGCGAGCCTCCGACGTTCGAAGAA
Organism: Collinsella sp. CLA-ER-H2; assembly: GCF_040092405.1. NCBI lineage: Bacteria > Bacillati > Actinomycetota > Coriobacteriia > Coriobacteriales > Coriobacteriaceae > Collinsella > Collinsella sp. CLA-ER-H2. The sequence continues at coordinate 12,421 of NZ_JBBNLO010000032.1, read as the reverse complement.
GCGGTTGAGACCATCCACAAGGCTGGACTCGAGCTGCCGCCAGTGTCCGCCGTGACGAATCAGCTGGTAGATGCCGCTGTTCAACTGGTCGACAACGGCTTCTTTTTCCTGGCACGCGGTTGCATCTTCCAAATGTGGCGCACTATGGGCAACGACGAGCTCGGCTCCCTCAACCGCTCGCTGGGGTAGGCGAAGCTTCCAAGGAGGAAAGGATGCTAGGCAATTAGAAAATTTTCTCTTGCCCATCCTTGGCTGTTTGGTTACTATAGAACGGCTGTTACGGAGAGCTGACCGAGAGGCCGAAGGTGCTCGCCTGCTAAGCGAGTATGCCCCAAAAGGGCATCTGGGGTTCGAATCCCCAGCTCTCCGCCAGTACGAATTTGAAGAAGGGTCCCATTTGGGGCCCTTTTTTATTATCAAGAATGGCGGCTGGGGATTCGAACCCTCAAAAAGGAGGCATCCTTTCGGACGCCTCCTTTCAGTGGACTTATTATTCTTGCGCCCTACATCTCAGGAGCCTTGGCTACGGTCTCGCTCTCTGCCGCAAGTGGGCGGTTGTCGATGCGGCGGCCCAAGCGGTCGAGCTTCACGAGGAGCCATTCAATGGGATTCGGCCCTGTGCCTTCCTCGTCGGCAACCAGGTCCATGACGGCGATCTTGGTGCCGTCCTGCTTGAGCGTAACGCTGCCCACTTTGTCGCCCACATGCACCGTGCCCGAAAGATCGTCGTAGCTAACCTTTTCGGTCACCTCGCCGGCAAGGGAAAACACGGTCGCTTGCGCTGTGGGATCGGCGAGCGTGGCGTCGATCGTCTTATCCGTCCAGTCGGTTTGACCAATGCGTGCCATAAGCGGGTTGCCGTTGGCGGTCTTTTCCTGCGTGTTGGCGATTGCGACCGTCACCTTGTGACCGTAGTACCAATTGGCAAGGGTTGCGGTATCGGTAAAGCGCTGGTCGGTGGTGGTGGAGTTCAAAACGACGGTGTAGATCTCGTCGCCATCGCGGTTGTAGGCACCCGTAAAGCAATAGCCTGCATCGTCGGTGGTGCCGGTCTTGCCACCGATGTTGCCATCTTGGCCCAGCAAATAGTTATGCGTGTCCATGGAATGCGAATGGTCGGTGCCGTCGGCGCCCGTGACTTCGATCCAGGAATCCTCGCTCGCTACGACCTCGCGGATCGTGTCGTTTTTCATGGCCTCCTGCATCATCAGCGCTACGTCGTGTGCGGTTGAGTGCATATCGCCAGCCCACTCATCGAAGTCCAGACCATGCGGGTTTTCAAAAAGCGTACCGGTGCAGCCGAGCTTCTTAGCGCGCTCGTTCATGGCCTTCACAAATGTGGCCTCGGCGTCTTTGGTCTTGGGGTCGATCTTCTTGCCCACATATTCGGCGAGCACGATGGCGGCGTCGTTGCCCGAAGGAATCATCAGACCGCGTAGTGCCTGCTCCACGGTAAGCTCGTCGCCTTCGAGCAAGCCGGCGGTCGAATTACCCACGGTGGCTGCGGCGTTGCTCACCGTGACCTTCTCGTCCATCTTGCAATTCTCGACGGTTAGGATTGCGGTCATGACCTTGGTGATCGAGGCAATCTTGACCTGCTCATCGGCGCCGCGCCCATAGTAGACGGTGCCGTCTTTGCCCATGACGAGGGCATTGGTCGCATCGATATCGGGCAGGTTTTCGGCCGTGATGCCGCGCGCATCGGCGGTTTTGCCGCAAACATTGTCGGTCGTGAACACTTGGGCGCCGGCGACGGTGGGCGCGCCAGCGGCAAGGGCGATAGCGCAGACAAAGCCGGCGGCAAGCTGGGCTGAGCGCTTTGCAAAAGAGGTGAGGGACTTCACAGATTTCGCTTTCGACGGGATGGTCTCTTCTGGAACTAGAGTATATCGTTTGCCGGCGTCGGCGATCATCGCGTGCGTGCGTGGCCCACATCCGCTCCCGAACGGGCACAAGGGTGCTTAAGGCCGACTTAATCGCCCACGCTTGTTGTGTGTGGCGTGCCTCGCCTCGCGCATAATGGAGCGCGAGAGGAGCACGCATGAACGAGCGCATACTGGTAGTTGATGACGAGAAGGCCATCGCCGACTTGGTTGGTATCTACCTTACAAAAGAGGGCTTTGATGTCCAGATTGCCTATAGCGGGGCCGATGCTGCCAAGGCAATCTTGGAGCAGGAGTTCGATTTGGCGCTGCTGGATGTCATGCTGCCCGATATCGATGGATTTGAGCTGCTGCGTACAATCCGTTCCAGCCATACCTATCCTGTGATCATGCTGACGGCGCGCGATGCCCAGCAAGACAAGATCGAGGGCCTTTCGCTTGGTGCGGACGATTACGTGGTTAAGCCGTTCCGCCCGCTGGAGCTCATCGCGCGTGTGCACGCTCAGCTTCGCCGCTACAACAGCTACGGTAGCCGTGCGCAGGCGGCCGAGTCGCCGACCATTCAGCTCGACGGCTTGGAGATCAACCGCGATGCTCGTTCCGTAACGGTGGACGGTTCACCGGTACGCCTCACACCCACCGAGTATTCAATCTTGCTGTATCTGGTCGAGCATCGCGGCAGCGTGGTGGCTGTGGAGGACCTGTTCCGCGCGGTGTGGAACGAGGACTTTATGCCCGGCTCCAACAATACGGTGATGGTGCACATTCGCCACTTGCGCGAAAAGATCGGCGACGACGCACAAAAGCCGCGCTTTATCAAAAACGTCTGGGGCGTCGGCTACATAATCGAATAACGCTTTTCGCTTGTGAGGATCTTGATATGACAAAAGACGATAGGCAAGCGTTCGAGGTGCCCGATCGGCTCTTTGAATACGTGAGGTCGGTCGTCGACAACCGCGCGCTTGCAACGGTGCTGCTCTTTTTGCTGAGCCTGCTGCTGATTGGCATCGACAACATCGTCGGAATCTTGGCGGTGCTGCTTGTCGGCTTTTTGCTGATCGATCGATTTGAGATCGTGTGCCGCTGCGTGGTGATTGGCGGCGCCGCGTGGGCCATGACGTTGGCGATTGGCGCCATGGCGCTCGGCGGCATCGAAGGGCCGGTGCTGTTCGATGCCGGCTTTGTATTCAACATGCTTGGCTTTGTGCTGGCGCTTGCCGCGTGCGTGCTGTTCTTGTGTGGCCGCGCCCTGTACTACCAGGGCTACGAACAGGGCGAGCAGCATGCCGATTGTGTGCTGGCCGCTCGTATTCAAGATCGCCTGATCGATCACCCCGACACCTGGGACAACATCGACGGCGACTTCTTGGAGGTCGAGGGCGCCCTTACCCGCGTGCGTGACCGTGAGCGCAAGGTGCAACAGGCCTTGCGTGACGAGTCGCATCGCAAGGACGATCTGGTCACGTACTTGGCACATGACCTACGCACCCCGCTTGCCAGTGTGGTGGGCTATCTTTCGCTGCTGCAAGAGGCTCCTGAGCTGCCGGTTGAGCAACGTGCGCACTTTACGGGCGTGGCTCTCGACAAGGCGCACCGGCTCGATGCACTCATCGAAGAGTTCTTCGATATCACACGCTTTGACTTCCACGATATCGTGCTCACGCGCGGCTATGTTGATCTGGGGTTGCTGCTGGCTCAGGTGGCTGACGAGTTCTATCCCATCCTCAACGAGCAGCATAAGGAAGCCCAAGTTGATATCCACGAGGACCTGACGGTGCTCGTGGATGGCGACAAGATGGCTCGCGTGTTCAACAACATCATGAAAAACGCCGTCGCCTATAGCTATGAGGGCTCGACTATCACGATTGAGGCCGGGCGCCAAGACGATGGCGGCGTGCGCGTTCGCTTTATCAATCAGGGCGATCCTATCCCTGCGGCTAAGCTCAAGGTGATCTTTGAGAAGTTCTATCGCCTGGATGCGGCGCGTGCGACCAATCGCGGTGGTGCCGGTCTGGGCCTTGCTATTGCCAAGGAGATCATCGCGGCACACGGCGGTACCGTTGCATGTGAATCGACGCCCGAACACACGATATTCACCATCGAGCTGCCCGCCGCATAGCCAGCGTGCCCTTACAAACACTTGACAATGCGCTCACGTGCATATGAGCCGCGATTTCTACTATCGATACTGCTGAATTGATATCGATGTGGAGGTATGCGGTATGACGGCTGCTGCGGCTGTGGAGCCCACGGAGCTTGAAGAACTCATGGAAGCGCAGGCCGAGGCCGCGCACGAGCGCGAGGTTGGGGATGCGACTCGCCCCACGGCAGAGGATCTTGCCGCCTCGCCGACGCGCATCGACGTCGAGGGCCTCGACCTGTTCTATGGCGACCATCATGCGCTCAAGGACGTGAATATCAAGATCCGCGACAAGCAGATCACCTCATTTATCGGGCCTTCGGGCTGCGGAAAGTCTACGTTGCTGCGCTGCTTTAACCGCATGAACGACGGCATCAAGGATTGCCGTATCGAGGGCAAGATTGCGCTCGATGGTCAAGATATCCTGGGCGATTACGACATCTGCCGTTTGCGCCAGCGCGTGGGCATGGTGTTCCAGCGCCCCAACCCGTTTCCCATGAGCATCTACGACAACGTCGCCTATGGGCCGCGCGGTATGGGTGTGCGCGACCGCGTCGTGCTCGACGAGCTGGTCGAGGACTCCCTTCGTCGCGCTGCGCTATGGGATGAGGTCAAGGACAAGCTCAAAGAGTCGGGTCTGGGTCTTTCGGGCGGCCAGCAGCAGCGTCTGTGCATCGCCCGCGCGCTGGCCGTGCAGCCCGACATTCTGCTGATGGACGAGCCGACCTCGGCACTCGACCCTGTGTCGACGCTCGTGGTGGAGCAGCTGGCCTGTGAGCTCAAAGAGACCTGCACGCTCGTGGTCGTTACGCACAATATGCAGCAGGCGGCGCGTATCTCCGATTCGGTCGCATTCTTTTTGCTGGGTGAGCTGGTGGAGCACGCGCCCACCGCGCAACTCTTCAAGAATCCGACCGATCCGCGCACGGCGGATTATTTGACGGGGCGTTTTGGCTGATACCATCTAGTAAAGGTACCTTTAGGGTTAAGATGCGGTCATGCCGGCCGCAAAGGGGTTCAACATGATCTATTACGTCGAGGACGATGACAACATCAGGGATTTGACGGTCTATGCGCTGCGCAAGCAGGGGATTGAGGCCGAAGGCTTTTCGTGCGACGGTGAGTTTAAGGCTGCCGTGGCGCGACGGGTACCCGATGCCGTCCTGCTCGACATCATGCTGCCCGATACCGATGGCTTGGCGATTATGCGTCGACTGCGTGCCGATCGCCTGACGGCGACGGTGCCCATCATGATGCTTACCGCCAAGGATACCGAGCTCGACAAGGTGATGGCGCTCGATGGCGGTGCCGACGATTACCTGACTAAGCCGTTTTCGCTCATGGAGCTTGCGAGCCGCTGCCGCGCACTGCTGCGTCGCGGCGGCATGGTCAAGCAGGCGAGCGATGTGCTCAGCGTGGGCGACATCGTGCTCTCGCCCAGCCATCGCGAGGTGACCGTTGCCGGCGAGCCGCTTAAGCTCACCCTGCGCGAGTTCGACCTGCTCGAGTACCTCATGCGCAAGCCCGGCGTGGTTTTTACCCGCGAGTCGTTGCTGCAGAGCGTGTGGGGCTGGGACTTCGACGGCGGTTCGCGCACCGTTGACGTGCACGTGCAGACGCTTCGCCAAAAACTGGGCGAGCATGCCAGCGCCATCGAGACCGTGCGCGGCGTGGGCTACCGCTTGGCCGAGCCTTCTGCCGGCGATGGTGCCAAAGGCGACGACACCGCGGCCACCGCATCGGAGGAGTAACCCGTGGTCTTCGCCCCCCAGGGAAAACATACGCTGTCGCACCGCGTTTTTGTGACGATCTTTGTCTGCGCCATGGCGGTTATCGTGGCGTTTACGGTGCTGGGTGCGTTCTTTGTGCAAAACACCTTGGCGGATGCCACGAGTGCCAATCTGGCGCAGGAAACCGAGCTCATTGCTGCCGCTCTCGACGGACAGCAGGAGCCCATCCCGTTCTTGCGTAGTCTCGATCGCGAGGACTTGCGCATCACGCTGATTAACAAGGATGGATCGGTTGCCTACGACAACGAGGCGTCGCCTTCCACACTGCCCAACCATGGCGATCGCCCCGAGGTCATCGAGGCCTTTGAGAGTGGTTTGGGTTCCGCGGAGCGCGCAAGCTCTACGCTCGACGAGATTATGCTGTATCGCGCCGTCGCCCTTGATAACGGCCAGGTTGTCCGCTTGGCGCAGGCCCAGCCTGGCGTTGCGGCGATTTTGCTGTCGATGGTGGCGCCGATGCTGCTTATCGCAGCAGCGGGTGCGGTACTCTCGTTTTTTATGGCGCGCCGCGAGTCCCGTGCCATCATCGCGCCGTTGCAAGAGGTGGATTTGGACCACCCACGCCGTAGCTATGAGCACGCCTATGCCGAGATGGTCCCCATGCTTGAGCGTATCGAGTCGCAGCGCCAGGAACTCAAGCGCCAAATGGCGGTGCTAGCGGACAACGACCGTATGCGCCGCGAGTTCACGGCGAATATCACCCATGAGCTCAAGACGCCGCTTACGGCGATTTCGGGCTATGCCGAGCTCATCGCAAACGGCATGGTCGAGGGCGAGGGCGACCTGCGCAACTTTGGCGGTCGCATCTATCGTGAGGCGGGCCGCTTGGCAGCGCTTGTCAACGATATCCTTACGCTGTCTAACTTGGACGAGGCCGAGCGTGCAGCTGAGGGCGAGGCGGTGCCCATTGGGTCCACGGAGCCTATTGAGCTCTCGCGTGCCATCTACGCGGTCGAGCAGCGTCTTGAACAGGTCGCCCGTCAGGCGAATGTGACGATAAGTCATGAGACCAAGCCTGTGGTCATCGAGGGCGTGTCGCGCTTGATTGACGAGCTCATCTATAATCTGGCAAGCAACGCCATCCGCTACAATCGACCCGGCGGTACGGTTACGCTGCAGTGCGGCACCAACGACGAAGGCCATCCGTTCCTTGCGGTCGCCGACACGGGAATCGGTATCGCGCCTGAAGAACAGGGCAAGGTATTTGAGCGGTTCTATCGCGTGGACAAGAGTAGGTCCAAGGCACGCGGCGGAACCGGTCTGGGGCTTGCCATTGTCAAGCATGCGGCCCTGTATCATCACGCCACGCTCGATCTGTCGAGCGAGTTGGGCGTGGGAACCACCATTACGGTGACGTTTCCCATACAGCAGGACGAGCCATTCGCATAGCGATACAACATAGATATTGATGTAGACGCCGCATTTGACTTTCGGGTGCGGCGTTGTTGTGCAATTTTACGATTGCTTCCGACATTTTTACAGGAGAGCCTGTTTCTTATGTATAGAGTTTGGTCTCGGTAAAAAGATGCGATAACATACGGACAGTTTTGTCAATCCGAACTGGGGAAATGAAAGGCAAGCTGCATGACCCTTCTCGAACTGTTCCAGCTGCTGAAGAAGCACCTTCAGCTGGTCATCACCCTTCCGGTGGTCTGCGCGATCGCCATGGGCATCGTGTCCTTCGTTGCGATGGACAACACCTATACCGCGACGACGAGCATGTACATTCTCGCCAAGACCGACGATAGCGGTCAGATGAGCTACAACGATCTCTCGGCGAGTCAGATGCTTTCCAACGATATCGCCACGCTGCTGGATAGCGATAGCGTTAAGAGCGGCGCAGCCAATGAACTGGGCCTCACCGATCTGGATGACTACAAGGTGTCTGTTTCCTCCGAGACCACCACGCGTGTCATTACGCTTTCGGTTACCGGCACCGATGCCAAGGAGACGGCTAAGGTCGCAAAGGCCATAGCTAGCTCGGTGAGTACGGTCGCTCAGAACGTCGGCGCTGCCCAGAGCATCAACGTTATCGACGAGGCTAAGACCCCCGAAGCCCCCAGCGGCCCCAAGCGTATGCTGTACGTTGCTGTCGCGTTCCTCGCGGGCATCTTTATCGCAGTTGCCTATGTCGTTTTGGCAGACATGCTCAACACCCGCATCCGCGGTGCCGAAGAGGCAGAAGAGCTCCTGGGCATTCCCGTTGTTGGCCGAATTCCGGCTATGAAAGGTGGTAAATAGGCATGGCTAAGGCAAAGAACACCGATAAGCTCGTTGTACAGAATGCCGCCAAGACCCTTCTGGCCAACATCCGCTTTGCGAGCGTGGACGACCCCATTCGCACCATCACCGTTACCTCCTCGATTCCCAACGAGGGCAAGTCTACGGTTTCCATTAACCTTGCTCAGGCAATTGCCACGAGTGGCAAGTCCGTGCTCCTGGTTGAGGCCGATATGCGCCGCAGGTCCCTTTCCGATATGCTCGGCGTTCGTTCGCGCGGCGGACTCTATGCGGTTCTTTCCGAGCAGATCTCCATTGACCAGGCAATTGTCGAGACGGGTCAGAAGAACTTCTACTTCCTTGATGCCGAGCCGCATATTCCCAATCCTGCCGACATCATCGTCTCTCACCGCTTTGCCAAGCTGGTAAAGGCACTGTCTGCTAAGTTCCAGTACGTCATCTTCGACGCTCCCCCGGTCGGCACCTTCATCGATGCTGCCGAGATTGCCAGCCTGACCGACGGCACGCTGTTCGTGGTGCGCGAGGACTTCACCAAGCGCGAGGAGGCGCTCAACGCCATCGGTCAGCTTAAGAAGTCCGAGAAGGTCAAGCTCATCGGTACCGTTATGAACTACTGCGAGACCGAGACCAGCGAGTACTACTACTCCTACTACACCAAGGACGGTAAGAAGGTTAAGAAGGGCTCCGACGATCAGGGGACTTCCAAAAAGGGCATCTTCACCAACCGAGCAAACGTTTAGTTGATTAAGGCTGACCTATGCGTGACATTCATTGCCATATCTTGCCGGGTGTAGACGACGGCGCCGCCGATCTCGATGAGAGCTTGGCGATGCTCGAGGCTGCCAAGCGGGCTGGTGTAACCAGAATTGTTTGCACTCCTCACTGCCGTGATCCCTATTTTGATTACGACAAGATGTGGGATGCCTTTGAGCTGCTGCGCGATAACGCTGACGGTTTTCCGCTCCAGATGGGCTTCGAGGTCAACCATCGAAAGCTCGTTGAGCTTGGTATCGATGCCGCGGAGCACTTGCATTTCGATGGGACCAACGAGTTTCTGCTCGAGCTTTCGACGCATGCCGATGCGTATGCGTTTAGAGAGTACGAGAACACGATTTACGATTTGCAGTGCCGTGGCTACCAGGTGATCATCGCTCATCCTGAGCGCTATCGTGCGGTTCAAAAGGATGTAAGCGTGGCGGAGCGCCTGGTCGATATGGGCTGCAAGCTGCAGGCTTCGGCGGACTTTATTGCCGGCGGTCGCTTTGGTCGCGAGAAAAAGCCGGCACAGCGCCTGTTCGATCAGAACCTGTACAGCTTCATCGCGAGCGATGCCCATAACGTGGGTCATTACGATTGCCTGGCGAAGGCTCGCGCGAAGTTTAGCGTGCGCGGAGCTCATTTTCGCTAAAATCTGTCCCTAACGTTCGCATTGAATGAAAGGGCAGCCATGGATATCCAACTTAAGACGGGATGCTTTGATGACGCGGCGTTGGTGCGCCGCGTCATTTTTATGGACGAGCAGGGCTACGAGAATGAGTTCGACGCTATCGACGAGGATCCGAACTGCATTCATGTGACGCTCTATGTAGACGGCGAGCTTGCCGGTTGCTCGCGCGTGTTTCCCGAAGAGCTTGAGCGCGCGGCTGACGCAGAGGCTCCGGTGTCGCCGGCGTGCGACTTGGACGAAGGTGTCGCGGCGGGGGAGACCTACATTATGGGGCGCGTGGCCGTGCTGCCGAGCATGCGCCGTCGCGGTTTGGCGAGCAAGATTGTCGAGGCCAGTGATACGTGCGCGCGTGATGCCGGCGCCAAGCTCATTAAGCTGCATGCTCAGGAATACGTGCTGCCGCTCTATGCCAAGGCGGGCTACACGCAGATTGCCCCGGTGGACTACGAAGACGAGGGCCAGCCTCATGCCTGGATGGCCAAGCGCGTAGATGGCAGATAGGAACGTTCCTTTCCTGCCGGCAGTTTGGGACACTCCTTGGCAATTGGCGCATCAGAGCGCTCGGACATACAGTTTTTCGATTCCGTATGTATATATGCGCGTTAATGGGTTATAAAATCTAAGTCTGAACATAGCAGGTCTGCGATGCGGCTCGGGCGACCGAGCCGTTTTTGCGGACAGGGGTAGCGCGAAAGGACTGCACATGCGTCAATTTAAGACCGAGAGCAAAAAACTGCTCGACCTCATGATCAACTCCATCTACACCAATAAAGAAATCTTCCTGCGCGAGCTTATCTCTAACGCGAGCGACGCCGTCGACAAGCTCAACTTTAAGAGCCTGCAGGACCCGAGCGTCAAGATCGACCAGGGCGACCTGGCCATTCGCGTCTCCTTTGATAAAGACGCCCGCACCATTACCATCTCGGATAACGGCATTGGCATGACCGCCGAGGAGCTGGAGCGCAATCTGGGCACCATCGCCCATTCCGGCTCCGAGGAGTTTAAGACCGAGAACGCCGAGCAGCAGGGCTCCGATGTCGACATCATCGGTCAGTTTGGCGTGGGCTTCTACTCGGCTTTTATGGTCGCCAGCCATGTGAAGGTCGTCAGCCGCGCCTACGGCGAGGATGTCGCCCATGTGTGGGAATCCGACGGTCTTGAGGGCTACACCATCGAGGACGGCGAGCGCGCCGAGCACGGTACCGATGTCATCCTGACGCTGCGCGAGAACGAGAAGCTCGATGCCGACGGCGAGGCCGAGACCTACGATCGCTTCCTGACCGAGTGGGGTCTCAAGAGCCTGATTCAGCAGTACAGTAACTATGTGCGTTACCCGATCCAGATGATGGTGTCCAAGAGCCGCCAGAAACCCAAGCCCGAGGACGCCGGCGACGATTACAAGCCCGAGTACGAGGACTACCAGGAGCTCGAGACCGTCAATTCCATGACACCGATCTGGAAGAAGCACAGCTCCGATGTCGAGCAGAAGGACTACGACGAGTTCTACAAGTCCACGTTCCACGACTTTGACGATCCTGCGCGCACCATCAGCTTCCACGCCGAGGGCACGCTCGAGTATGACGCCCTGCTGTTTGTGCCGGGACGCGCGCCGTTCGATCTGTACAGCAAGGACTACGAGAAGGGTCTGGCGCTCTACAGCTCCAACGTCCTGATCATGGAGAAGTGCGACGACCTGCTGCCCGACTACTACAACTTTGTCCGCGGCGTCGTGGATTCCGCCGACGTGTCGCTCAACATCTCGCGCGAGACGCTGCAGCAGAACCGTCAGCTCAAGGCCATCGCCAAGCGTGTGGAAAAGAAGATTACCGCCGACCTTGAGGATATGCGTGACAACGACCGCGAGGCCTACGAGAAGTTCTTTGAGAACTTTGGCCGCGGTCTTAAGTACGGCATCTACTCGAGCTATGGCATGAAGGCCGATGAGCTCGCCGACCTGTTGCTGTTCTGGTCTGCCAAGGAACAGAAGATGATTACCCTGGCCGAGTATGCCAAGGGCATGCCTGAGGATCAGAAGGCCATCTACTACGCCGCCGGCGACTCGCGTGAGCGCTTGGCCAAGATGCCCGTGGTAAAGGGCGTGCTCGACCGCGGCTATGACGTGCTGCTGCTGACGCAGGATGTGGATGAGTTCACGTTCCAGGCTATGCGTGAGTACGTTGCCGCCGATATGCCCAAGATCTACGAGGACGATGCTGCCCGCGAGGCTGCCGAGAAGGCTGTGGCCGACGGTGCCGAGCCCGAGGTCGAGGATCGTCATCTAGAGCTCAAGAACGTTGCGACCGGTGATCTTGACCTGGCGACCGAGGACGAGAAGAAGGAGGCCGAGGACGCCACCAAGGAGAACGAGGACCTCTTTAGCGCTATGAAGGAGGCGCTCGGTGACAAGGTCGAGAAAGTCGCCGTCTCCGCGCGCCTGACCGATGCCCCCGCTTGTATCACCACCGAGGGCCCACTTTCGCTCGAGATGGAGAAGGTGCTCCAGAAGGGACCCGAGGGCGCGCCCGACGGCATGCCCAAGAGCCAACGCGTGCTCGAGCTCAACGCCAAGCACCCGGTCTTTGACAAGCTTGTCGCTGCCCAGAAGGCAGGCGACGCCGACAAGATCAAGCAGTACTCCGGTCTGCTCTATGACCAGGCTCTGCTGGTCGAGGGCATTTTGCCCGAGGACCCCGTTGCCTTCGCGGCGGCTGTTTGCAACTTGATGTAGTTCGGGGATACGGCACCGTAACTAGATTAGAACGAGAGTGGATAATCTCCCACTTTTGGCTCGAATGGGGGTGCGGACAGAAAGTTGGACCGCGGGGCGGTCCGGACTGGAGGTTCGCATGTACAGCAGGGAGAAGGTCGAGCTCTTCCTCCTGGCGACGGAGGACGGCATGGGGCCGACCGCCGCCGCGAA
>NZ_JBBNLO010000031.1:0-22191 GCF_040092405.1 Collinsella sp. CLA-ER-H2 | reverse complement strand
ATTTCCCCGGACAGGACCACCTTTGCCGCCGAGACCTTGAACTGCCTGTCGTATCGCTTTCTTCTTTGGGTCATCTTGAACACCTTTCGCTCTTAACTAGGTGTCCAATTCATCATACCCACTCCACTTGGATACGCCTAGGCGCGGTCCAAGAAATCGTCCGCACCCCCAATGCGGGCTTGAAGTGGGAGATTTTCCACTCTCGTTTCCTTTTGAATGATTCCTCCGTCCCCAAGGGATCAATTATTTGTCGGGGTTGTGGTTTTGTGACCTGCTGAAATTAAAGATACTGTACAACTGTACGTTAATTCGTCTTCGTAGTATATTGCTACCCGCAAAACTCAATACCATTGTGCTCTGAGACGCTAAAGCGCCTACGTACAATGGTTATCAATAGTACGATTCGATTCAACGACAGGATGGATGGTCCAAGCGTGAGTCTCGGCAGCAAACTATCCAATGCAAAGGTCTCCTTTGCGATATTTAAGCGCGACATTAAGCGACTGCTTGTGAACCCCGTCGCCTTGGTGGTTACCCTTGGCGTGTGCGTTATTCCCTCGCTGTATGCCTGGTACAACATCGTGGCCAACTGGGATCCGTACGGAAACACCCAGGGCATCAAGATTGCCATCGCCAACAACGATCGGGGCACCCAAAACGACCTGGTGGGCGAGCTCAACGCGGGCGATCAGGTCGTCGATCAGCTCAAGGAGAACGATCAGCTGGGCTGGACCTTCGTCGATTCTGCGGCCGATGCCAAAGAGGGCGTCGAGAGCGGTGAGTACTATGCGGCCATCGTAGTCCCCAAGAACTTCTCGGATAACCTGGTTTCGATGCTCGACGGCAACTACCATCAGCCCAAGCTTACGTACTACGTCAATGAGAAGAAGAGCGCTATTGCGCCCAAGGTTACCGACACCGGTGCAAACACCATCGAGGAGCAGATCAACTCGGAATTTGTCTCCACGGTGGGCGAGACCGTTGCCAGTATTGCCAAGGATGCCGGAGTCGATTTAAAGGACAAGGCAACCCAGACTCAGGATTCGTTGGCCGGTTCGGTATCAGAGGCTTCCGATACGTTGGGCGAAGTGCGTGATTCGATTGGCGACATGAATGCCGCCATCGATAAGACGAGTGGTTCCATTGCCTCGGCAGATGCGGCACTTGCCGGTCTGCAGGGTCAGGCGCCGTCGCTGACGCAGGCGATCTCCCAGGGCAATGACCTGCTGGGCGAGGCTCGCGCCACGGCGGGCAACTCTGTCGCCTCGCTCTCCAAGGCGCTCTCGGAAGGCAGCCTTGCGCTCACCAAGACGTCAGCCTCCGCAAACGCTGCGATTGGCAAGCTGACGGGCACGGTCGCATCTACGACTACCCGTATCGACAACTCGCTTGAGTCTCTCCAAGCGACGATCGACCACAATAAGGCCGTTATCGGGCACTTGGAAATTCTCGTCAATGACACGTCGACAGGTTCCAAGGAAATTGACGCGCGCATTGTATCGATCATCGATTTGCTCCGCGAGCAGAATGAAAAGCTTCAGAGCATCAAGGACGGTCTGTCTGCGCAGTCGAGCGCCATGGCGAATGGCGCTGCGGCTGTCTCGGGTGCCAGCGACGCTATCAATAATGCAATTCAGACCGGTGCGACCAACCTTGGCCAGGCTCAGACGGACCTGGGTCAAAACGCGCTGCCGAAGGTCTCGAGCGCACTTGATTCGTTTGCCGCCGTCTCGGGTGATCTGACGGGAATCGTGTCTGGCCTCACGCCTACTATTGCAAGTGCGCGCGGTACACTTTCGCAACTCAACGCCACGCTCGGTCAGGCCAAGACCACGCTGTCCCAGACCGATGCCTCGCTTGCCAAGGTCCAGGACAAGCTCGCAACCGCCGCCAACGACATCGCGGCGCTACAGACCTCCGAGTCCATGGGCGAGCTGGCCGGCCTGATGGGCGTCGACGTCGATGATGTTGCAGACTTCATGGCATCTCCGGTCGAGCTGACCTCAAAGTCAATTTACCCGGTCAAGAGCTTTGGTTCGGGCATTGCCCCGTTCTATACCAATCTGGCGCTGTGGGTGGGCGGCTACGTGCTTATCGCCATCTACAAGCTCGAGGTCGACCGCGAAGGCATCGGCAGCTTTACCGCGCGTCAGGGCTACTTTGGCCGCTGGTTGCTCCTGGTGATCCTGGGCGCGTTGCAGGCCATCATCGTTACGGTAGGCGATCTGGTGATCGGCGTGCAGTGCGTCAGCCCGCTGCTGTTCGTGCTGGGCGGCATCGCCATCTCGTTCACCTACGTCAATATCATCTATGCGCTGTCCACCACGTTTAAGCATATCGGCAAGGCTATCGGCGTCATTCTGGTTATCGTGCAGATCCCGGGTTCGTCGGGCATGTACCCCATCGAGATGATGCCAGGCTTCTTCCAGTGGCTGCACCCGCTGCTGCCCTTTACCTACGGCATCAATCTGCTGCGCGAGACGGTCGGCGGCATGTACTCGTTCAACTACCTGTTTAACCTGTGCATTCTGGGCGTGTTCTTGATCGTGGCGCTCTTTATCGGTCTGCAGCTGCGTCCGCTGCTGCTCAACCTTAACCTGCTCTTTGATAAACAGCTTTCCACGACCGGTATGATGATTTGCGAGTCCAACGACCTGCCGCGCCAGCGCTACTCGCTGCGCACGGCCATGCGTGTCATGCTCGATTCCGATTCGTACCGTCGCGAACTGCTCGATCATGCGGTCGCCTTTGAACATCGTTACCCGTACTACATCAAGGGCGGTTTTGCCGCCGTGGTGGGCGTTCAGGTCCTGCTCTTTGTCCTGTCGACGGTTCTCGATATCGACAATAACGGCAAGATCATCCTGCTTGTCATTTGGATCATCTCGGTTATTGCCATCTGCGGCTGGCTTATCAATATCGAATATATCCGCGCGAGCCTCAATACCCAGATGCGCATCTCGGCGCTTTCGGATGAGGACCTGCGTCGCGAGATGCGCGAGCACACGGCCGCCATTCCTGCCGCCCGCCACATGTTTGGCCTCAACGCCAGCGAGCGTGGTGCCAAGGGCGGCGATCAGTCCACGGGCCGCTTGCCGCATATCGGCTCGCACCATAAATCTCAGGGCAGCGACAGCACAGCCACAAATGATGGAGATACCACCGCGCTTGGCAAGCACCCCAAAGGAGGTGAGGCATAAATGAAGAACATCCTGCATCTGTTTAGGCGCGATGTCCAAAACGTGTCTCGCTCCGTGATCGGCTTGATTGTCGTGATGGGCCTCATTATCGTGCCGTGTCTGTACGCGTGGTTTAACATCGCCGGCAGCTGGGATCCGTACGGCAACACCGGCAATCTTAAGATCGCCGTGGTCAACACCGATGAGGGTTACGAGAGCGATCTGATTCCCGTCGAGGTTAACGTGGGCGAAAACGTGACCGCCACCCTACGCGGCAACGAGAGCTTCGATTGGGTTGTGCTTAACGATCGCGAAAAGGCTATCGAGGGCGTTAAGTCGGGCGCGTACTATGCTGCCGTCGTTATCCCCAAAACGTTTAGCGCTGACATGATGACGCTTTTCTCGACCGACGTGAAACACGCCGATATCGAGTTTTACGAGAACCAGAAGGCCAACGCCATCGCGCAGATCGTGACCGAGAAGGGTTCGAGCGCCGTTCAGAACCAGGTTAACGAATCTTTTACCGAGACCATTACGAGCATCGGTCTTAAGACGGTGTCCAGCCTGCTCGATTACATGAGCACCGACCAGGTCAGCAACTTTATCGCCAACCTGTCCTCGACGCTCGGCGATTCGATTGAGGACCTGCAAGACGTTCAGGCTAATGCTTCGTCGCTGGCGGGCATTTTGAGCTCTACGTCCGATTCGTTGACGTCGGCGAGCGGTATGCTCCAGCAGACGGGTACGGTCGATGAGTCGACCAAGCGGTTGATGGAGCATGCCAAGAGCGGCATGAGCGATTCCAAAGAAGCGCTGAAGGCCGCCAACGACGCCATCAACGCCGCGATTGACGGAAGCGCTGGCTCGTTCGACAACGTGTCCGCCGAGCTTGCGAAGGCATTCGATGCCGCGAATCAGCATGTTGACCTTACGGTGTCTCAGCTCAACGATGCCGCGGCGGCGCTCAATACACGTGCCGACGATATCGACGCCACGGCCGACCAGCTCCGCGGCTTTGCCGAGCAGGTCAGTGACGAAAAGCTCCAGGAGAGCCTCAAGTCTGTGGCAACATCGCTGAACAGGATCGCGGTGGAGTATCGCAACAGCGCCAAGGACCTGACGGCAACTGCTAAGTCCCTTTCTGACAGCATGGCAGAGGTCAACAGCACGCGTGCCGAAGTCGACCAGGCCATCGCCGATGCTAAGGCGGGCATTTCGGGCGCCAAGTCCGACTACGACTCCACGTTCTCGGTCAAGGCAAAGGAGCTCAAGAAGACGGTTCCAGGCATCCTGGACTCGCTGGATGGCATCTCGGGCGATCTGGATAGCGCCGTAGACGGCCTGACCGACGCATCCGGTTCGCTGGCAAAGGGCCTCTCCAAGGCTGCAAAGCTGGTCAACAAGGCTTCCGATCAGCTGGGTGAAGCGTCCGATAAGATCAGTGCCTTTAAGGACGAGCTCGACGGCGCCCTTATGTCGGACGATCTGGCCACGATCAAGACGATGATTGGCAATGATCCCGAGGGTTTGGCCGTGTCGCTTTCCGGTCCCGTCGCGCTCGATCGCAAGCCGGTCTATCCGATCCGCAACTACGGCTCGGCCATGGCGCCGTTCTACACGATTCTGTCGCTCTGGGTCGGCTCGATCGTGCTGGCGGCCATGATGAAGGTGTCGGTTGACGACGAACTCATCAATGAGTTAATCCCCGTGCGCTTGCACGAGATCTACCTGGGCCGCTACCTGTTCTTTGGCGGTCTGGCCCTGCTGCAGGCAACGCTCGTGTGCGCGGGCGACATCCTGTTCTTTGGCATTCAGTGCGACAACCCGCTGCAGTTTGTGCTGGCGGGCTGGGTCGCGAGTCTCGTGTTCTCCAATATCGTCTACACGCTTACGGTTTCGTTTGGCGATATCGGCAAGGCTTTGGCCGTTGTGCTGCTGGTCATGCAGGTCGGCGGTTCGGGCGGTACGTTCCCCATCGAGATGACCGGCTCTGTGTTCCAGGCGATCTATCCGTTCCTGCCGTTTACCCATGGCATTAACGCCATGCATGCCGCCATGGCTGGCGCCTACCATATGGAGTACTGGGTTGAGCTGGGCATTCTGGCGAGCTATCTGATTCCGTCGCTGGCCCTGGGCGTCGTCTTCCGCCGTCCGGTCATCAAAGCCAACGACTGGATCATCGAAAAGCTGGAGTCGACAAAGCTAATTTAGTGCGGCAACGTTAACGCTGATGTAGCACTAATGCCAGCGAGCGAGCCGCATTTGCGCCAAGGTGACGTGAAATGAAAGGGCGCTGACCTTCTGGTCGCGCCCTTGAAATTGAACGTCAGATTGGCGTGAATGCGGCTCGCGCAGCGACGGCCGGTCCGCCGTTCGGTAGAACGGCGGAACAAAACGCTTTAGTGGGCTGGATTGCGATGCAACGCCGGTTGTTGCTACAGTAGCGGGGCGTGCCGGGGGTCCGGTGCGCCCCGTTTTTATTTGACCATGAGGCGGCACGCAGCCATACGCGTGCGGACACCACGCCCAGATTGAGTGTGAGGATGTTCCATGGCCCAATATGCTGCCAACGAAATCGAAAACATGCCCGATAGCCCTGTGGCCCGCGAGGATTTAGGCGCGGGCGGTATTTTCCGGGGCGCCGGCGCACGTTCTCCGCTGTTCTGGAAAGTCCTGCTGCTTTCGGTGGCAGTCGTCTGGGGCTACTCCTTTACGACCATGAAGGACGCGCTCGACACCATTCCGGTGTTTGAACTGCTCTACGTGCGCTTTCTGCCTGCGGCGTTGGTCATGTTTGCCATCTTCCACAAGCGCATCATCGCGCACCTCAACGCCCGCAACCTTATCGTCGGACTTGGAATGGGCACACTTATGTGGGCCGCCTACGCCCTGCAGACAGTCGGTCTGGCGCACACCACGGCGGGCAAGAACGCGTTTTTGACGGGTACGTACTGCATCCTCGTGCCCTTTGCGAGCTATTTCCTGAGCGGCGAAAAGCTCACGCGCTACAACTTGGGTGCCGCGCTGCTGTGCCTAGCGGGCATTGGCCTCGTCGCACTCGATAGCGTTGAATTCAACATTGGTGACGTCATTACGCTGGCGGGTGCGGCCTTTTTCGCCATCCAGATGGCGGTGACTGCCAAGTACGGTCGCAAAATGGACATCAACGTCATCACGTTTTGGATGTTTGTGGGCAACGGCGTGCTGAGCCTGGCAACGTCGCTGCTATTCGAGACCCAAGCGCCTCTGTCCGTGTGGACGCCGAGCTTTATCAGTGCGATGGCGTTTCTCTCGGTGGGCTGCACATGCGCGGCTCTGCTCATCCAAAACGTCGGCCTGGCGCATGTCCCGGCCTCGACGGGCTCGCTGCTCCTTTCGATGGAGTCGCCTTCGGGTGTGCTGTTTTCGGTGCTGCTGATGGGGGAGGCGCTCACCTCGCGCCTGCTCGCCGGCTTCGCGCTAATCTTCCTGTCGATTATCTTGAGCGAGACTCACTTCGATTTTTTGCGTCGAAAGCCGCGCCCGCAATTGTAAACAACTTGTTGCGCCGCCCTCCCGGGGCGGCATTTTTTATGCCTCGCCCTTAAAGTAGTACCTTGCACTTTACGCTATCAAAGTGCTTGCTGCAAAAACGATACTGGAGGGCATCTATGGCACCAGCTTTGTCCGATCTTCAACCGCAATCAGCGCCCAAGGCCACCGCAGCGGCGCAGACCGCTATCGGTGACGGTCTTGTTGCAGAAGCTCAGGCTTTTGCAGACGAGCTCGCTGCGTGGCGACACGATCTCCACCAGATGCCCGAGCTGGGTAATAGCCTCCCACAGACCTCTGCGTATATCCAAGCGCGCCTGACCGAGATGGACATCCCATTTGCCACACTCGTTGATGGTTCCTGCGTTGTGGGCCTTGTCGGCGCCGGTGCCGCCGCGGCCCAAGGCAATGGCGTCTGCACGAATGAGCAGGCCGGTACGGTCATCATGCTTCGTGGCGACATGGATGCCCTGCCCGTTGCCGAGGAATCCGGCGAGCCCTTTGCATCCACCAACGGCTGCATGCACGCTTGCGGTCACGATATGCACGCGACGGCGCTGCTTGGTGCGGCGCGCCTGCTCAAGGCCCGCGAGTCCGAGCTTGTCGACGCCAACGCCACGGTTAAGTTGCTGTTCCAGCCGGGCGAGGAAACCTTTGAGGGTGCCCGCGCCGCCATCGCCGACGGTCTGCTGCAGAGCCCGCGTCCCCAGGCCGCCTTTGCCATGCATGTCAATAGCCAGTCGCCGCTTGGCCTGGTGCTCTACGGCAGCCCGGCGCTCTCGGGCGTGTACGGTTTTCGCATCACGCTTCAGGGCAAGGGCGGCCATGGCTCGAGCCCCGAGATCTGCATCGACCCCATCACGGCCGGCGTCCATGTGCATCTGGCGCTTCAGGAGCTCATCTCCCGCGAGGTGCCGGCGGCCAAGGAGGTCGCGCTTACCGTTGGCAAGTTCGCCGGCGGTCAGGCCGCAAATGTCATCCCCGACACTTGTGTGCTCGAGGGAACGCTGCGTGGCTTCGACGTCGAGCTCATGGAGCGCCTCAAGACCCGCATCGCGGAGGTCGTCAAAGGCGTTGCCGCGACCTATCGTACGCCGGCGACTATCGAGACGCTCTCGGATGTTCCCCCGCTCGTACTCGATGACGATATGACGCAGGCGTCGCTTGGCTACGTGGGCGCGGCGCTGCCCAAGTCCGCCTTCCTGCCGCTGTTCCACGCCATGGCGAGCGAGGACTTCGCGTTGATCTCGAGCGAGATCCCGAGTGCGTACTTTACCGTGGGCGCTGCCGTGACTGATACGGACGAGCATTTTGCTCAGCATCATCCCAAGGCACGTTTTAGCGATGCCGAGCTTCCCCTTGGCGCCGCGGCTTATGCCGCCGTCGCTTTGGGCTACATCGCCGACCACCGGTAGCGCCCAACCTTGCCTTTCAAGCCTGCGGGCATGGCCATAAGGCCTATGCCCTTGTCTTTCAAGGCAATCTTGGGCACTACCGGCGCCCGGCGCAGACTATTCGTTTGTTTAAAAGGAGCGGTATGTCCCGGCAGCATAAATTCTTCCCCGGTTGGCTCGTGGTGGCCTCCGGCTTTGTGATCATGGCCACGTGTTACACGATTTTCGTTAACTGCATGAGCCTGTTTCAGCCACTCATCGTAAGCGACCTCGGGATTACGCTTGCGCAGTACAACATCTCCAACGCCATCTCCACCGTGGTGAGCGTTATCGGCTCACTTGTGATCGGTCATGTTGCCGATAAAGTAAGCGGTCGCGTTTTGGGCTCCCTAACCGTTATCGCTACCTCTGCCGTTCTTGCCGGTATGAGCTTTGTCGGTGAGTTGTGGCAGGTCTACGTGCTCTTTGCCGTCTCGGGCTGCTTTGCCGTCGCCTCGACCCGCCTGCTCATTAGCCTGGTGACCGCCAACTGGTTTACGGCCAAGCGAGGCCTTGCCATCTCCATCGCACTTTCGGGCTCGGGCTTTGGCGGCGCTATTCTGTCTCCCATCGTGAGCTCGCTGATCGTGAGCGTTGGCTGGCGTTCCGCCTTCCTGGTGCTCGCGGCTATCTGCATGGTGGCGGCGCTGCCCATCACGGCCTATTCCTTCCGCACCAAGCCTTCCGAGATTGACCTGAAGCCGCTCGGCGAGAACCCGGGCGATTCGTCCGTCTCGACGGCCGGCGACAAGGACGAGCACACGGCTCCTGAGGTTAACGTTGGCTGGTCTCGCATCAAGAAGAGCCCGGCGTTTTGGCTGCTTGTCGTCGCCTTCCTCTTTATGGGGCTTGTCAATGGCGCCATCCTGCCCAACCAAGTTACGAACATGACGAGCGTTACCGTCAACGGCGCCAAGATCGTCACGGGTGGCCACGACCCCATGTGGGCCGGTACGGTGCTTTCTGCCTACATGGCCACGGTCGTTATCGCCAAGATTTCGCTCGGTGCCATCTACGACCGCTTTGGCCTGCGCTTTGGCAATATCCTTGGCTCCGTTGCGTGTATTGTCGCCTGTGTGGCGCTGTGCTTCCCGACGACGGACCTTGGTCCTATTGTGGCCGCCGTGAGCTTTGGTATCGGAACGTGCATGGGCACCATCACGCCTACCATTGCCGCGTCCAAGCAGTTTGGTATGGCCGACCTCGGCAAGGTCACGGGCACCATTACCTCGCTCGAGATGGTCGGCGGGGCGGCACCGTGGGCGCCATCGTCTCGGGAGTGCTGTTCGATGCCACGGGCTCCTTTGCGAGCACCTGGATTGTGTGCCTGGCGTGCTCCGTGGTCATGCTCGTGTTCCTGCTGGCATCCGAGCCCATCGCCGCCAAGCTGCGTGCGAGCGTGGCGGGGGAGTAGACGTCCGTCGCTCTTTTCTGTTTAACCCGTTCTGTCCGTGGCTGCCCTGGAGGCCGAATAGATGCTCGTACCATCATTCGGTTTCCAAGGCGGCCACGGATTACAAACAGCGGCGGCGCATCTGGCCGAACGAGTCCCCATACCCTCGTTCGGTCAGACGCGCCGCCGCTGTTTGTGTTTGTGCCGTATAATGTCCACTACCTATGACGCGATACAAAAGAAAGGTGTTTGCCCATGCAGGCACAGAAGGCGGAGGGAACCCGCGACCTTATCGGCGCCGAGATGCGCGCCTGGCAAAAGATGCAGCAGATTGCGGCCGGCGTGTTCGAGCCGTTTGGCTTTAAGCCCATCGAGACGCCCGCGATCGAGCAGGTGGACGTCTTTGTCCACGGTATCGGCCAGTCGACCGACGTCGTGCGCAAGGAGATGTTCCGCGTGTTTAGCGGCGCCAACCTGGAGCGCGTCTTTACCGAAGGCACCGACACCAAGCTTAAGCCCAAGCAGCGCTTGGCGCTTCGCCCCGAGGGCACGGCCGGTGTGGTGCGCGCCGTCGTGGAGAACAACCTGGTGCCCCAGGGCTCCACGCCGTTTAAGGCTTATTATGCCGAGGCCATGTTCCGCGGCGAGCGTCCCCAGAAGGGCCGCCTGCGCCAGTTCCATCAGGTGGGCATCGAGTGGCTCGGCGCTCCCGATCCGGCGGCAGACGCCGAGTGCATCATCATGCTCATGGAGTTCTACAAGCGCCTGGGCTTCGATCTTTCCAAGCTCCGTCTGCTTATTAACTCGATGGGCGATGCCCAATGCCGTCCGGCATATCGCGAGCAGGTCAAGCAGTTTATCCTCGATCACGCCGACGAGATGTGTGATGAGTGCCGCGAACGCGCCGAGCTCAACCCGCTGCGCGCTTTCGACTGCAAGAACGACCATTGCCGCGAGATCATGGCCGACGCCCCGCTGATGGGCGACAACCTGTGCGATGAGTGCCGCGAGCACTACGAGCAGGTCAAGCGCTATCTGGACGCCGCCGGTATCGAGTATGTCGAGGATCCTACCCTGGTGCGCGGCCTGGACTACTACACCCGTACCGTCTTTGAGGTCGAGGCTCCCGGCGCCGGTGTCGGCTCCATCGGTGGCGGCGGTCGCTATGACGGCTTGGTCGAGCTCGAGGGCGGCAAGCCCACGGCCGGCGTCGGCTTCGCCGTCGGTTTTGAGCGCGCCCTGCTGGCCCTTCAGGCATTTGGTAACGACTTGGGTGCCGAGGAGGCCCCGTGCGTCTACGTCGCCAATGCCGGCAAGGATCTGCGTCAGAACGTCTTTGCCATTACGCAGCAGCTTCGCGCCGCAGGGATTGTGACCGAGGCCGACTACCAGGGTCGTTCGCTCAAAGCCCAGTTTAAGCAGGCCGATAAGGTGGGCGCCAAGCTCATCCTGGTCCTGGGTGGCGACGAGCTTGCCGCCGGCAAGGTCAAGGTGCGCGACATGGAGAGCCATGACGAGGTTCTCGTCGATCTGGCCAACGTCGTCGAGGCGGTTCGCGAGCGCCTGTAGCTCATCTTTTTGAGCTGCGGGCCTGCCAGCGTGCCCTGCTCATGGAGAGCGATTGTTACGGGGGTGTTTCGCTTTTATGCGGAATGCCCCCGTTTACGTATGCCGCCCACCGAGAAATACGACCATTTAGGGCAAAAACCCTTGCAATGCAGAAAATACTTTTGTGTGGTAAAGCGCAATCAGTGTCGAAAGTATTTCTCAAGCGCCTATAATGAATACCGCATGTTACGTGCATAGAAGGAGGAATGGGAGGAAACGTGGCTGAGAACCTAAGCAACCAGTCTGTACCCGAAGCCGCGGCGCGCGTCGCTGCCGTGGTCAACCGCCTCGTTAACCGAATCGGCTCGAATGCCGAATCCAAGGAGCGTCTCGCCGAGATCGAGATCCCCGAGGAGCTGCGCGACAATCTGGCGCTGTTCTTGCGCCTGGAGCGCCGTGTGCTTAGCGAGTATGATCCCGAGATCGCGGACCTGTTCGACAAGATTTTGACAGCCGAGATTGTGGCCAACGCCGGAAACCCCGGCACCCGTGCTGCCGACGAGTCCGTCGACGAGCAGGGCGTGCCCACTGCCGACGAGCCCACCGCCGTGGCGTTTCGCGAGGTCGTTGATCTGATCGACAGTCTGCCGCTCGATAAGCAGCAGGTCATCGTCCGCGCCTTTACGAGCTTCTTCCATCTGGCAAACCTGTCGGAGGAGAACTACCGCGTGGCGCAGCTGCGCGAGCGCGAGGCCGGCGCATCGACCGATACCGAGGTCGATCCCGCCAACGAACTCACCGTCGCCTATCACCAGTTGGTAAACGAGATGGGTGCCGAGGGCGCCAACGAGCTGCTCGACAAGCTGGAGTTCCACCCTGTCTTTACCGCACATCCCACTGAGGCCCGTCGCAAGGCCGTCGAGGGCAAGATTCGCCGTATCTCCAACCTGCTGGAGGAGCGTCCGCGTCTGGGCGGCTCCGACCTGGTGGAGAACGAGCGCCATATGCTGCAGGAAATCGACGCCCTGGTACGCACGAGCCCCATCGCGTTGAAGAAGCCCACGCCGGTCGAGGAAGCCGATACCATCATCGACATCTTCGATAGCACGCTGTTCGACGTCATCCCCGTCATCTATCGTCGTTTTGACGACTGGGTGCTGGGTGATAAGGCCGGTACCGTGCCGCCGCTGTGCCCGGCGTTCTTCCATCCCGGCAGCTGGATCGGTTCCGACCGCGACGGTAATCCCAACGTCACCGCCAAGGTGAGCCGCGAGGTCGCCGCCAAGTACTTCACTCACATGGTGCTCAAGCTCGAGGACAAGTGCCGCCGCATCGGCCGCAACCTGACGCTCGAGGCCACCTACAGCAAGCCGTCTGCCGAGCTCATCAACCTGTGGAACCATCAGGTCGAGATGAGCACCCAGTACACGGCCCGCGCCGAGCTGATCTCCGAGCACGAGCCGCATCGCGCCGTTATGCTCGTCATGGCAGACCGTCTGAACGCCACCGTTCGTCGCATCACCGACACCATGTATCACAGCGCAGACGAGTTCCTGGATGACCTGCGTGTCGTTCAGCGCTCCCTGGCCGCCTGCGGTGCCGTTCGTGCTGCCTACGGCCCGGTCCAGACCATCATCTGGCAGGTCGAGTCCTTCGGCTTCCATATGGTCGAGATGGAGTTCCGTCAGCACTCCGTGGTGCACGCCCGCGCCCTCAAGGATATCCACGAGAACGGTATCCACGGCGATC
Source organism: Collinsella sp. CLA-ER-H2 (assembly GCF_040092405.1). Classification (NCBI taxonomy): domain Bacteria; kingdom Bacillati; phylum Actinomycetota; class Coriobacteriia; order Coriobacteriales; family Coriobacteriaceae; genus Collinsella; species Collinsella sp. CLA-ER-H2. The sequence goes on along the minus strand of NZ_JBBNLO010000031.1, from coordinate 9,358 downwards.
TGCAGCCCATGACGCGCGAGGTCATCGATACCTTCCGCGCCATCGGCTCCATCCAAAAGCGCTACGGCAAGAAGATGGCGCACCGCTACATCATCTCGTTCACCAAGAGCGCCCAGCATGTGGCCGACGTCTTTGAGCTTGCCCACCTGTCCTTTGCACACGAGGAGGATGTCCCCGAGCTCGACGTGATCCCGCTGTTCGAGCAGCTCGAGGACCTCGAGGGCTGCGTCGACGTGCTCGACCAGATGCTTACGCTGCCCGTGGTGCAAAAGCGCCTTGCCCAGACCAACCGCCGCATGGAGGTCATGCTGGGCTATTCCGACTCCTCCAAGGATGCCGGTCCTACCACGGCCATGCTCGCGCTGCACTCCGCGCAGGAGCGCATTGCCAAGTGGGCCGAGAAGAACGATATCGACCTGGTGCTCATGCACGGTCGCGGCGGTGCCGTGGGCCGTGGTGGCGGCCCGGCCAACAAGGCCGTGCTGGCGCAGCCCAAGGGTTCGGTCAACTGCTTCTTTAAGCTCACCGAGCAGGGCGAGGTCATTTTTGCCCGTTACGGTAACCGCACGCTGGCTCAGCGCCATGTTGAGTCCGTTGCCGCCGCAACGCTTTTGCAGTCGGCCCCGAGCGTCGAGAAGACCAACACCGAGACCACGCAGAAGTTCTGGGATATGGCGGAGAAGCTCAACGCAGTAAGCCATGAGCGCTATCTGGACCTGCTGAACACCGAGGACTTTACACCGTGGTTCTCGACCGTGACGCCGCTGACCGAGGTCGGTCTGCTGCCGATCGGCTCGCGCCCGGCCAAGCGCGGCCTGGGTGCCAAGTCGCTCGACGACCTGCGCACCATTCCGTGGATCTTCAGCTGGAGCCAGGCACGCATTAACCTGGCCGCTTGGTACGGCCTGGGCACCGCCTGCGAGCAGCTGGGCGATCTTGACCAGCTCAAGGCTGCCTACCAGGAGTGGCCATTCTTCCGCACCTTTATCGACAACATCGAGATGTCGATCGCCAAGACCGACCAGCGCATCGCCAAGATGTATCTGCACCTGGGCGATCGCCAGGATCTGTCCGAGAAGGTCTTCACCGAGATGCAGCTCACCCGTAAGTGGGTCCTTGCCATCGTCGGTGACGAGTGGCCGCTGCAGCGTCGTCGCGTGCTCGGCTGCGCTGTCCGCGTGCGCAACCCCTATGTCGACGCCCTGTCCATCGCCCAGGTCCGCGCCCTTCGCGAGGTGCGTATGAACCAGGACGAGATGGCCGAGGAGAAGAAGGCCGAGTACATGAGCCTGATTCTTTCGACTGTGACCGGCGTCTCGGCAGGATTGCAGAACACGGGGTAATCGATAGCCCTGTAGTCGTCCGGGCCCGCCATCAGTTTACTTTTAGGCACGTCCTCGGACATGCAAGAAGCCCTCGCTGCGCACTTCGTGCGGCGAGGGCTTCTTGCGTCCTGCGGAGTGTGCCTAAAAGTAAGCTGATGGCGGGCCCTGCGATGTCCGGTCTTCGGCGGATTACTGGCTGAGGGAATATAGTGCGCTTCGCGCGTTTTGGATGGGGTCTGTCCCGGCGGCGCGTTTGGCGCTTCTCGCCTTACGACTGTAGCGGTCGCGGTCCCGGTTGGGATTGCGGCCGTTTTGTTGTGGGTCAAATATGAACGTTGTGTTAATGAGTCGGTGGACGGTGGTGTTTTTCGGTGAGCGGCGTATCCTTCCAACGGTTTATCTAGTGTGTCAGTTGAAAGGAAGAGGGCGCTCGTCATTGTTTGAATGTGAACTGCCGTTTGACCACAAGACGTTGCATCTGGAGCTCGAGGATAAGAATTTCGCGGGTGTGATGGAAGGTCATCAAAACGAGTTTAAGACTACAAAATCGCAGGAGGAGCTAGTAGAGGAGTCGCTTGCCAACCCTTATGGCTCGCCTTTGCTCGAGGAGCTTTGTGCTGGCAAGAAGGATATTGTCATCATTAGCTCCGATCATACGCGTCCCGTTCCCTCGCGTGTGACGATGCCTATTCTGCTGCATCACATCCATTCCGCTGCGCCTGAGGCGCGCGTTCGCATTCTGGTTGCTACGGGTATGCATCGTCCGTCGACGCACGAGGAGCTCGTCAACAAGTACGGCGAGGAGATCGTTGCCAACGAGGAAATCGTTATGCACGTCGCGACTGACGACAGCATGATGAAAAAGATCGGCACCCTGCCTTCTGGTGGCGAGTGCATCATCAACAAGATTGCGGCCGATTGCGATCTGCTGCTTGCCGAGGGCTTTATTGAGCCGCACTTCTTTGCTGGTTTCTCTGGTAGCCGCAAGTCCGTCCTGCCTGGCATCGCCAGCTACAAGACCATCATGTACAACCACAATGGTCAGTTTGTAAACGATTCCCACTCGCGTGCCGGCAACCTGTGCCACAACCACGTGAGCGAGGACATGTTCGCCGCCGCCGAGATGGCTCACCTTGCCTTTGTGCTTAACGTGGTGCTTAACGGCAAGCACGAGGTCATCGGCTCCTTTGCCGGCGACATCCACAAGGCGCACGAGGCTGGCTGCGAGTTCGTGAAGAGCCTTGCCGGCGTTGAGCCCGTCGAGTGCGAGATTGCCATTACCACTAACGGCGGCTACCCGCTCGACCAGAACATCTACCAGGCTGTGAAGGGTATGTGCGCTGCCGAGGCCACGCTTCCCGAGGGCGGCGTGATCATCGATGTCGCCGGTTGTGCCGACGGTCACGGCGGCGAGGGCTTCTATCACAACATCGCCGACAACGATCCGGCAGAATTTGAGCGCGCCTGCATCGATCGTCCCAAGGACGAGACCCTGCCCGATCAGTGGACGAGCCAGATCTTTGCCCGCATCCTGGCGCATCACCCCGTGATCATGGTCACCGACCTGTGCGATCACCAGATGCTCAAGGATATGCACATGACGCCGGTCAACACTATCGAGGAGGCGCTCAAGCTCGCCTTTGAGATGAAGGGTGCCGATGCCAAGGTTGCCGTCATTCCCGATGGCCTGGGCGTTGTCGTCGCGCAGCACTAGTGCGCGGCCTAAACGAATCGTTTATAACCGACAAGAAAGATAAGGTTTTATGCTTACCAAACTCCTCTGTGAATTCGGCGCAACGGCCCTCATGATCATCTTTGGCGTGGGCGTGCACTGCGATACGGTGCTCAAGGGCACTAAGTATCAGGGCTCCGGCCATATGTTTGCCATCACCACCTGGTCTTTTGGCATCTCGGTCTGCCTGTTTGTCTTTGGCGGCGCCGTGTGCATGAACCCCGCCATGGTGCTTGCCCAGTGCATCGTCGGCTTGGTGCCGTGGGGCAGCTGCATCCCCTTCATGATTGCCGATATGCTCGGCGGCTTTGTGGGCGCCGTAATCGCTTGGCTTATGTATGCCGATGAGTTCAAGGCTTCCGATGGCGTCGTCGATCCCATTGCCCAGCGCAATATCTTCTCGACCAACCCCACCACCGAGGGTACGAACTATGCCCGTAATTTCTTCTGCGAGGCTATCTGCACTTTTGTGTTCATCAGCGCCATCCTTGCTGCTGCTAACCGTGCTGGCGAGAACGTCCTGATGCTCGCTATCTGCGTCGGCCTGATCGTTTGGGCCGTTGGCATGGGCATGGGCGGCATCACCGGCTTCGCCATGAACCAAGCCCGTGACCTTGGTCCTCGCATGGCCTATCAGGTGCTGCCGATCAAGAACAAGGCTGACAACAACTGGAAGTATGGTCTGCTTGTTCCTGGCATCGCTCCGTTTGTCGGTGCCGCTCTGGCCGCGCTGTTTGTGCATGGTTTCTTGGGCATGTTCTAGGCTAAGGACGGCTCTATAAGGTCCGGGCTCGGTAAGGGTTAACTTTCCAACGCGTCCTCGGACATGCAAAAAGGCTCGCTGCGCACTTCGTGCGGCGAGCCTTTTTGCGTCCTGCGGAGTGCGTTGGAAAGTTAACCCTTACCGAGCCCTGGGCATTTTTGGCTGTGTTCGAACAAGCAACCCAACATATATATCTGAATTTGGATGGGAGGGGCTTGTTGCTGTTGGGGGGCGTTGAAGCGCGAGTGACACTTTGGGATGCGTGGCGGCCTGGGTTGGGGCGATGCTTTGGGATGAGCTTCTTACTTAGGTGAAGAGGGGCTTTATGGCTGAGAGGTAGTCTTTGGCTACGTCGGCTTTGTTGGCTTCGAAGTTGTGCCAGGCCCACCATTGGACGGTGGCTACGAAGCTTGAGGCTATGTGGTGTAGGAGGAAGCTGCGGTCCATGGTGGCGGCGGGGCCGTTTGGGTCGGTAGGGACGGTTTCGGCTGCGCGCGACATGATGGTCTTGCGGAGACAGTCGGCGAAGACGCGTGAGCCGGCGCCGGCTACGAGGGCTCGTACGCCCTGGCGGCGCTCCCAGAGGTTGTTGAGGATATGCTCGACCTGCACGCGTGGGTCGTCGAACGGTGTGCCATCGTCGTCGAGGGCGTGGGTGCAGATGTCGCTCACGAGTTCGGACAGTAGGTCATCTTTGCTCTTGAAGAGGCCGTAGAACGTGGCCCGACCCACATGGGCGCGAGCGATGATGTCGCCGACGGTGATCTTGCCGTAGTCCTCTTCGCGCAGCAGCTCGGAGAACGCCGCGACGATGGCGGCGCGGCTTTTTGCCTTGCGTGCATCCATGGCTATGCATCCACGTGAACAAGCAGGCAACGGAGCGTGCCGGAGCAGCCCTCGTAGGGGCGCTTACCGGCGCCGTAGCCGACGGCCTCGATGCGGTAGCGGGCCGGCAGGTGCTCGGACGTGCGCAACGCGGCGACGATGGCGGCGCCCGTGGGCGTCACAAGCTCGCCGGCGACCGGTGCGGGCGTGAGGGCGATATTGCCCGCCTGGCACAGGTTGACGACAGCGGGGACGGGAATGGGCATGAGACCGTGGGCACAGCGGATGGTACCGTGACCCTCGGAGAGCGACTCGACCACGATGTCCTCAATACCCAGGTCATCGAGGCAGATGGCGACAGAGCAGACGTCGACGATGGAGTCGACGGCGCCCACCTCGTGGAACATGACGGTCTCGGGCGTCTTGCCGTGGGCCTTGGCCTCAGCGGCGGCGAGCGCGGTAAAGATGGCGAGCGCGCGACGCTTGGCGCCATCGCTTAGCTGCGAGCCGTCGATGATGGCGGTGACGTCCGCCAAAGAACGGTGGTGATGGCCGTGGGCGTGATGGTGACCCTCGTGGCCATGACCGTGGGCCTCATGGTCATGCTCGTGGCAGTGCTCGTGCTCGTGCTCGCCATGATCATGATGGTGGTGCTCATGCTCGTGTGTGTGCTCGGCAGCCGCTTTGTTGCCGTAGAGCCAGGCCATGTCGTGGTCGTGGTTCTCGAGCTCCTCTGCCAGCTGAACGTCAAAGTCGCAGGCGTCGATGCCATGCTTGTTTGCGCGTGTAACGGCAATCTCAAAGCCGTCGACCGGCAGCGTGGCGAGCTGCTCGCGCAGATGCTCCTCGCTGGCGCCCAGGTCGAGCAGGGCCGCGACGGTCATATCGCCGCTGATGCCCGAGGTGCCGTCGATGATAAGCGTGTGCTGATGGTTGGACATGAAATGCTCCTTAGCGGGCGCAGGACGTGCCGGCGCTCAGATGATTGATAAGACTTGCCTGGTAGGCGGCACCAAAGCCGTTGTCGATATTGACGACTGAAACGCCGCTGGCGCAGGAGTTGAGCATGGCGAGCAGTGCGGCCACGCCGCCAAAGTTCGCGCCATAGCCCACGCTGGTGGGGACGGCGATGACCGGACAGCTCACAAGGCCTCCGATGACGCTCGCCAGGGCGCCTTCCATGCCGGCGATGGCGATGACCACCTGCGCCTGGGCAAGTTCCTCAGCATGAGCGAGCAGGCGGTGCAGGCCGGCGACACCCACGTCGTAGAGGCGGTCGACCTCGTTGCCATAGAACTCGGCCGTCAACGCGGCTTCTTCGGCGACGGGCAGGTCGCTCGTGCCGGCGCAGGCGACGACGATGCGTCCGTTGCCGGTGGGGGAGGGCTTGCCGCCCACGAGGGCGAGCTGGGCGTCCGGGACATATCCCAGGTCGATATCGTTGTCGAGAAGCTCAGCGGTGCGCGCGGCTTTTTCGGCATCCAAGCGCGTGACCAGGATGCGTTCCTGGCCGGCATCGCGCAGTGCTTCGATAATGGCGGCAATCTGATCGGCGGTTTTACCGGCCCCGTAGACAACCTCGCCGGCTCCCTGGCGCACCCCGCGCGAAAGATCGAGCTGCGCAAAGCCCAAATCGGCGGTCGGAGCCGTCTGGATGCGCGTGAGGGCGTCGGCAGGGGTGACTGCTCCGCCGGCAACATCGCTCAGCAATTGCTCAAGATCTCGCTTATCCATATATGTTCCCTTCGACGGCGCAAAGTCTAGCACTCAAAGGGTATGTTTCCGAACACTAAGACAAAATTGTTCGGAAACTATAGGACAGACTGATTCAATTGTTAGATGGATTGACTAGTCGCGCAGGATGATGTCCATGGCGAGCATCAGGTTGCGTTCGTCGATGGCAAACGGGGCCGCCTCGCGCGTCTTGGGCTTGGCGCAAAACGCGATGCCCGTGCCCGCGGCCTGAATCATGGGGATGTCGTTGGCGCCGTCGCCGATCGCGACCGTGTGGGCCATATCGACGCCGCACTCAACTGCCCAATCTAGCAGCTGGATGAGCTTGGACTCCTTGGTCACGATGTCGGCCGCCAGCTTGCCGGTGAGCTTGCCGTCCACGACTTCCAGGCGGTTGGCCAGGCAAAAATCGATGCCCGCGGCGGCCACGATCTTGTCGGCGACCTCGTGAAAGCCGCCGCTTACCACGCCGACCTTCCAGCCCTTGCTGTGCGCCGAGCGTACAAGCTCCAGCGCGCCGGGGGTAAACGTCACGCGCGCAAAGGTGCGCTCGAACACGCTCTCGTCCAAGCCGGCAAGCAGCCCCACACGCTCCTCGAGCGCCTGCTTAAAGTCGAGCTCGCCGCGCATGGCGCGCTCAGTGAACTGCGTCACTTGCTCGCCTACGCCGGCCTCCTCGCCCAACAGGTCGATGACCTCCTGGTTGATGAGCGTGGAGTCGATATCCATAACGATGAGGCGTACAGTCATGGCGGGCCTTTCCGAGTGCAGTTTTATTGGGCATATTGTCGCACGTGACGAGCGCGGGCGGGTGCCGCGGTGCGTCAATTGTTTCGTCTCCGTCAAGTCTTTGGGCAGGAGCTACTTTTCCGCGGCACATCGACACAGGTGCGATAAGATAGAACGTCATGTCTGGCTGCGCGGTTTACGCAGGCCGGGCAAATCTGTACGACGCCGCCCGGAACGACACGGGGCGGCACAGATCCATAAAGGAGGATCACTGGTATGAGCCAGACCCGTCCCATCGACGAGCATTCCATGCACACCCGTACCTGCGGCGAGCTTCGCGGCGAGAACGTGGGCGAAGAGGTCACCCTCACCGGTTGGGTGAGCCGTCGCCGCGACCACGGCGGTCTTATCTTCTGCGACCTTCGCGACCGTGAGGGCATCACGCAGCTCACCTTCGACCCCGAGCACTCCGACGGCGATGCCTTTAAGATCGCCGAGACCATGCGTCCCGAGTGGCCCATCAAGATCCATGGCGTCGTGCGCGCCCGTGGCGAGGAGACCACCAACACCAAGCTCGCGACCGGCGAGATCGAGGTCCTGACCGATCATGCCGAGGTGCTCAACACTTCCGTCACCCCGCCGTTCCAGATCGAGGACGGCATCGAGACCAGCGAGGACACCCGTCTACGCTATCGCTATCTGGACCTCCGTCGTCCCGAGATGATGGCCAACCTCAAGCTGCGCTCCGACTTTACCTTTGCCATTCGCGAGGCGCTGCACAACCGTGAGTTTATGGAGGTCGAGACGCCCTCCCTGTTTAAGTCCACGCCCGAGGGCGCTCGCGACTTCATCGTTCCCAGCCGTATTCAGCCGGGCAACTTCTACGCCCTGCCGCAGTCCCCGCAGCTCCTGAAGCAGCTGCTTATGGTCGGTGGCGTCGAGCGCTACTATCAGGTTGCCAAGTGCTTCCGCGACGAGGACTTGCGTGCCGACCGTCAGCCCGAGTTCACCCAGGTCGATATCGAGATGTCCTTCGTGGACCAGAACGATGTTATGAGCGCGCTCGAAGAGGTCCTGGCCGATGCCTTCGGCCGCATGGGTGTCGAGATGCCCACGCCGCTGCGTCGCATGAACTACTGGGAGGCCATGGACACCTATGGCTCCGACAAGCCCGATACCCGCTATGGCATGCACTTGGTCGACCTGACCGACATCTTCGCCAACTCCAAGTTCAAGGTCTTTGCGACTGCCGCAAATGAGGAGGGCTCTGTCGTCAAGGCCATCAACGCCAAGGGCGCCGGTGCCTGGGCACGTGCCAAGATCGATAAGCTCGCCGGCGTGGCCTCCACGTTTGGCGCCAAGGGCCTGGCCTGGATCGCCTTCCGCGAGGACGGCTCCATCAACAGCCCCATCGTCAAGTTCTTCTCGGACGAGGAGATGGCCGCTCTGCGTGAGCGCATGGACGTCGAGCCCGGCGACCTTGTGATGTTTGCCGCCGGTCCGCGCCTGCTCTCTGACGAGATCCTGGGCGGCATGCGCTCGCACATGGCCAACGCCCTCGAGATTAAGCGTGAGGGTCACGACTTCCTGTGGGTCGTCAACTTCCCGCTGTTCCACTGGGATGAGGACCGCAAGGCTTACGCTGCCGAGCACCAGCCCTTCACTCTGCCGACCGAGACCGACATCGCCAAGATCGAGGCCGATCCCCTGGCAGCCGGCTCCTGCACCTACGACTTTGTCATGGATGGCTTTGAGGCCGGCGGCGGCGGTATGCGTATCCACAACGCCGAGATGCAGATGTCCATGCTCAAGCTCCTGGGCTTTACCGAGGAGCGTGCCGAGTCTCAGTTCGGCTTCCTCATGGAGGCCCTCAAGTTTGGTGCGCCCCCGATGGGCGGTTTTGCTCTGGGCCTGGACCGCGTGTGCATGCTGCTCACCGGTTCCGACTCCATCCGCGACGTCATGGCGTTCCCCAAGACGGCCAGCGGCTCCGACCTTATGTCGGGTGCTCCGAGTGCCGTTTCCGGCGCCCAGCTCAAGGACGTCAGCCTGCGCCTGATGTAGGCAAGCGGCTACATATTGCTTGCAACGAGGGAAGGACGTGTGCCTTCCCTCGTTTTTTATTTAAAGGCTTTAGCCTGTGCGGGGCGCGCAGCGCGCCGCATCAGAAACCACCCGCTATGCGGGTGGGGACAACCGGCTTTACAAAGCCGCCCCCTCGCCGGACACTTGCGATTGTTCAGGCCGCAA
>NZ_JBBNLO010000030.1:0-22977 GCF_040092405.1 Collinsella sp. CLA-ER-H2 | reverse complement strand
TACATAGAGCTCTATTACAATAGGGTGCGCATGCATTCCACCCTGGGCTACATGTCTCCAGTGGAATACGAGCGGCAATACGCTTGAGGATCCTTAAAAGAAAGTCCAGTTTATCCTTCCCACTCCAAACCTCCCATTTCCCGATGTCCAAGAAATGGGAGGCAGTTCACAGGCACCTTTGTGGTGGTTTTTGTTTAAGCGCCGGCGATGACGAGATTTGGGCGGGCGTCGTCGGTGGTCTCGACGATCGAGGTAGCGACGGCATCGTCGGGGTCGCTGTCCATCACGATGGTGTCGACGTCGGCAAGCTCGGCAAAACGGTACATGCCACGTCCGTTAACCTTGCTGGCGTCCATGAGGGCGACGCTTTGACGGGCGGCACCGACCATAGCCGCTTTAGTCTCGGCCATCTGCGGAAAGTCGGTCGTAAAGCCGCAGCCGGGAACAAAAGCGCCAGGGCACATGACGGCAAGATCGGCGTGGACCATTTGGAGCGCCTGCATGGTAAGCGGGCCGTACAAATAACGATGGCCTTTGCGCAGCGCCCCGCCCAGCATGACGACATCGACCGAGGGCATGCTCTCGTCGATATAATCGGCGATGGTAATGTCGGCCGTGATAACGGTGATGCCGTCGCGCTGGTCGAGGAGCCGGACGAACTCGAGCGCCGTGGTGCCCGAGTCGACGAGCAGCGTGTCGCCTTTATTGACGAGCTCGATGGCGCTTTGCGCGATAGCCTGCTTGGCGGCGACGTTGACATTGATGCGGCGATCCTGCGTGGAGACGGTCAGGCGTTTGTGGAGCGATACGGCACCACCATGTGTGCGGCGCAGCTTGCCTGCTTCGGCGAGCGCGTCCAGGTCGGCGCGGGCGGTGACGGAGGACACGCCAAAGGTCTGGGCGATTTCTGCCACCTGCACCGAGGCGTTATGCTCGAGCATTTCCATGATGGCAGAACGACGCTCATCGGCGAAAGCTCGGGTTGTTGCATGGGCCATATCCACTCCACTCCATCGTCTGAAATTTGCAGGAATTGTGTTGACTCTATTTTCGTTCATTTTCTTTTTGAGTAAGAAAACACCTTTCGATTACTTATCTTTTCTATAAAAGAAAGACGTTGAACGCACAAAATTCAATATCGAACACGCCCGCTCGGCTTCAATTCCTTCCGTTTACTTTTCAAAAACGACGGTATTGACCTGCATGGGCTCAATATCTCGCACGTGCAAAGCCGCTGAATTTCATACAATGAGCGCAGCAAAACGCAAGGTAAAACGCCTTGCGGACACGTACGCCCGATGTCCAGATGCGGGCGAGGGAGAGGAGCAAACGCTCATGGCACTTGTTACCACCGAAAAGATGCTCAAGGACGCTCAGGCCGGCCACTACGCCGTTGGCGCGTTCAACGTCGAGAACCTCGAGTTTGTTATGGCCGTTCTGGCCGCTGCCGAGGAGACCAAGTCCCCCGTCATCATGCAGACCACCCCGGGCACCATCAAGACCGCTGGTCTGGACTACTTCTACGGCATGGTCAAGGCTGCCGCCGAGCGCGCTTCCGTGCCCGTCGCCCTGCACCTCGATCACGGCGATGGCTATGACCGCTGCATGCAGGCTTTCCGCACCGGCTACACCTCTGTCATGATCGACGGTTCGCACGAGTCCTTCGAGGACAACATCGCCCTGACCAAGTCCGTCGCCGATGCTGGCCGCGCCATGGGCGTGCCCGTCGAGGCCGAGCTCGGTAAGGTTGGCGGCAAGGAGGACGATGGTCCCGCAGTTGAGGGCGAGAGCCCCTACACCGATCCTGCCGAGGCCAAGGAGTTCGTCGAGCGTACCGGCTGCACTTCCCTCGCTATTGGCGTTGGCACCAGCCACGGTGTGTACACGAGCGATCCGCACATCGAGCAGTCCGTGGTCAAGGCCATCCGCGACGCCGTCGACGTGCCGCTGGTTCTGCACGGCACCTCCGGTGTGCCCGATGAGCAGGTTGCCGAGGCTGTGAAGAACGGCATCTGCAAGGTTAACTACGCCACCGAGCTGCGTCAGGCCTACACCAAGGGCTTCATGGCCTACATGGCCGAGAACCCCGCCTGCTTCGATCCCAAGAAGCCGGCCAAGGAGGGCATGCGTGAGATCACCGAGCTGGTTAAGATCCGCATGACCAACCTCAACTCTGTGGGCAAAGCAGAGTAACAGCAAGGGTACTCTGATCCCACCGGACGGTTTGGGCGGGTCCCGTACTTAGTTTCCAAAACGTCCTCGCGCATGAAGGCCCCCGTTGTCTCGCTTCTTCGAAGCGTTGACAACGGGGGCCTTCGCGCTGCGGAATGATTTTGGAAACTAAGTACGGGACCCGCCCAAACCGTCCTGCTCAATCGCCCTTGTGGCGTTAGTGTCGGAATAATAAGACGTTGCTTTTTGCCCCCTGCGGAAAGATTGGGGAACTAAGCCCTCGTCCCTCCCAGGTTGACCTACTCGAGGTCGTCGCCCTTGTAGCGTTGGGGCTGAAAGGGTGGGGCGCGGGGGTTACTTGGTTGTTAGGGTTAGCAGGTCGTTGGGGGTTTTGAGGTTGTAGGTGGCGTTTGGGATGTCTTGGTGTGATCCCCATGCCGCTCTGGCAAAACTGACCCCTGCCGAAGTTGCGCATTGTTCGTCGTAGACGGTGTCGCCAACGTAGACGACGTTGCCAGGATTCGCGCCCGTACGCCGGAGATATTCGAGCATGGGAGCGGGTGCGGGTTTATGTTCGGTTGTGTCTTCGACAAGGATGATGTGCTCAAAATACTTATCGAAGCCAAGGGGTGCAATTTCTTCTGCGTATTCGTCGCGCGCACGTGAGGAGACGATGCCAAGTTTGCAGCCGTTGTCGGAGAGTGTTGCGATAACTTCGTGCAAGCCGGGAAACACGCTGATGGTGCTTTTAAAGCTGGCGGCAACTTGGCACCAGCGATCCAGCGTTGCCTGTGAGTAGATCCCAAGTTTCTCAAGGGCGTTCTTGCCGGGTATGCCGAGGGCAAATTCAAGCTCGTGTCGGGGGAGCGTTTTGCCGGTTTCTTCTTGGACAATCTGGCCAAGCGATGACAGCACGCTTTCTTCTGTATCTGCCAATGTCCCATCAACGTCAAATACGATATGGTCAAAGTGCTTCATATGATTGCTCCTATCCGTTGTTTGCCTGCAAGTTTGATGCAGTGACAGAAGAAGGGCTAGCGGGATTTCTGCCTGGTGCTATCGAGATTCTGCCTCGCTGCTCGATAGCTCGAAGGAGTGCACCCCATTTGTTCTTTAAATACCTGGCCAAGATGGCTTGCTGTTATAAATCCGCATTGGCGCGCGACTGTCTGTACCGTTCGCGTGGTGTGTGCCAAAAGTTCGCAAGCACGGTTTATGCGGTATGCGCGTAGATATGCCGCCGGGGTCGTTCCTGCACAAGTTTCGATAATGCGGTAACACTCTCTTTCGCTTACGCCGGCTGCAGATGCCATCTGGGGCACATCTATAGCGGCTGCATAGTTTGCGCGGATAAAGTCCAGGATTGCCTTGAACTGTACGTCGCGGCTGGTCATCCAAGAGGCGTTGTCGGAGGAAAAGAGCGGTTCGGCCTTGGCGTAAATCTGAATCCAGAGCTCTGACAAGCTATTCCGAAGCGCCATCTCGTTCTGCGGCCGTTGAAGGTCGTGGTTAAAGGAACTCTTCAGCAAATCGATAAAGGGCATATCGTCGGGGTTGGTGGGCGACCATTTGAGCACATCGACGCCTCGACATTGCAGCAATGGGTTGATATAGCGCTTTTGGAGACGTCCCGCGGGATCGCCGAGCATCGACGGCTGAAAGATATGCAGCATTTGAATGGCTGGCGCCGAATTGGGCGATTGCAGCGTGCTGTGCAAAACGCCGCCGTTGATAAAGCCGGCGGACCCTTCCTCAAAGCGTACGTGCTCATGAGCCGCGCGCGTTCGATAGTCAATCGCTCCCTGCTCCATGTAGAAAAGCTCAACTTCGGAATGCCAGTGCCAGGGGACGGAATTGCCCGGATAGCGAGCGAATTCTGCGCGTTCGGCAATATAGGGCCAGTCTTCGGCGGTCTCGGGAAACGCTTCCTCGCGTCCTCCGCGGTGCAATTCTATGTGATCCATGTTTCGCATGGCATCAGTATAAAGCGCAATGGGCTTAGATTGCTCTTGCCTGTTCGGGGAACGCCTTGTCTAGGGATGCTTGGAGCTTTTCGAAGGATGCTCGTAAGTTGAGGCTCTGATCGGCTGAGCGCTTGGTTTTTGTGGTGGGGGAGTCGAGGAGACCGTTTCTCTGTGTCGGGGGGAAGGAGAAAAGGTTTGCATATTTTAGGGATGGCTGCTGTGCTGCGTCATTGGAAGAATGCATGCTTATGCGGCCTCCTCGATGTCCACCAATAGATTGCGCTCGGGGTATGCTGCTAGGTCCCGTGCGTTGGCAGTATTATGCCGCGGCTGCTGCAAAGAAGCGCTAAAGAAAGGCTTAACCTGGTTTGGTGTTACGATGAAACTTGCAGGTCAGAGGTATCGAGTAACATTCTTGAAAGGTTTTGAGCTTAAGGGCTTTCTAAGGTTTGTGGCGCGGATGTGGCTCGCCTGTGTGGGGCGTGTGGACGGCTCGTTCCTAGCGCTGCGGCTCTGCGGCGCGCACCTGCTCGATGACCTTTTCCATTGTGGCGTCGATGCGGTCTTTTTTGAGCTCGCATTCCCAGATGGTTATGGGTGTCCAGCCCATTTGAGTGAGTGCTGCCACGGCAGCGCGGTCGCGCTCGACGTTGCGATGGAACTTTGCCTCCCAAAACTCAACGTTGCGCTTGGGATGGCTGGGGTTGCACTTGGGGCAGCGGTGCCAAAAGCAGCCGTTGACGAAGATGGCGATCTTGCGTCCGGGGAAGGCGATGTCGGGTTTGCCGGGAACCTTCCATTCCAAGCGATAGCCCGTAAGGCCCGCGGCGCGCAGGCGCTGTCGTACGAGCAGCTCGGGCTTGGTGTTCGCGCGTTTGTTGCCCTTCATGGACTTTTTTATGGCGGCGCGACGGCGCACCAGTTCGCGCTCGTCGGCGGAAAGGTCCGAGGTATCGATGCCGTCGAGCAGACCTGGTTTGGGGCGCTTTTTGCTACGGCGCTTAGGTGCGCGCTTGGGCTTGGTGGCGGGCTCGTCGGTCGCGGTGGCCTCGGCGTCGTTGGCAGCGCCGTTGGCCTCAAGCCGGTCTTCCTTCAACTCAATCAGGGCATCAATGAGTCCCTTGTCGGCGGGCATCCATTCCACCGTGGCAAGCGAGGTGCGCGGAATCCAGCGGATATCGAGCTGGCGGTCGTGCTTCTGGGGCTCATCGGATTCATCGGCGAGTGAGCAGTAGTAGCACTCCATGGAGAGATGGAAATCGGGGTAGTCGTACTCAACGGTATAGAAATCACGCAGGTTGGTGACTTTTACCTGCAACTCTTCCATAAGCTCGCGGCGTACGGCGTCCTCGGGCGACTCGCCGCGCATGAGCTTGCCGCCCGGGAACTCCCAAAGTCCCCGCATGTCGCCGTAGCCGCGCTGCACGGCAAGCAGCTCGTCAGATCCATCCTTGCGAATGATCCCAGCGGCAACATGAATAGTCTTCAACAGGAGTCCTCTCTCAACATCAACACGTGACAGGCTAGCTACCCGTACCTTACACAACGGTAAGGCAAGCGTAAGCCATATCGATGGTAGCCGACTCGTCTTCTTGCGACTATAGATGCCGTAGACTAATCGCAAGAAAGGACTCGGTATGCAAACCACGCACATGGCGACCCCGGTACTGGAGGTCGCGCATCTCGAAAAGGTATATGGAGCGCTGGGCAACGTGACCCGTGCGCTCAACGACGTCAGCTTTACCGTCAACCGCGGCGAATTTGTTGGCATCATGGGCGCTTCGGGCTCGGGCAAGTCGACGTTGCTCAACTGCGTGTCGACCATCGATGGCGCCACGAGCGGCACCATCCGCATCAACGGGCAGGACGTAACGCGCATGAAGCAGGCTAAGCTTTCGCAGTTCCGCCGCGAGGAGCTCGGCTTTATCTTCCAGGACTCCAACCTGCTCGATACGCTCACGGCGCGCGAGAACATCGCCCTGCCGCTCACCATTGCCCGCACAAACTCGGCAGAGATCTCGACCCGCGTGCAGGATGTGGCCGCGCGCCTGTCTATCAGTCAGGTGCTCGACAAGTATCCCTACCAGATGTCCGGCGGTCAGCAGCAGCGCGTTGCCGCGGCTCGCGCGCTCGTCACCGACCCCACCATGATCATGGCTGACGAGCCCACCGGCGCCCTCGATTCCAAGAGCGCCCGCCTGCTGCTCGAGAGCCTGGAGGCCCTCAATCGCCGCCTGCGCGCCACCGTGCTCATGGTCACGCATGACAGCTTTGCCGCCAGCTACACGAGCCGCGTGTTGTTTATCCGTGACGGCAAGATCTTCACCGAGCTGCGCCGCGGCGACACCGACCGCCGAGAGTTTTTCGACCGCATTATGGAGGTCGTTGCCATGATGGGCGGTGAGGGCTCCGATGCTCTGTAAACTCGCTTGGGGCAACGTCCGCCGTGCCGGCCGCGACTACCTCGTCTACCTTTTGACGCTCACCCTGGGCGTCACGGTCTTCTATGCCTTTAACACCATCTCGATGCAGGTCGACATCGCCGGAATCGATGAAAAGGGCTTGGCGCAGGTTATGGGCAGCATGCTCGGCGACCTGACGTACTTTTTGGCCGGTGTCATGGCCTTTTTGATGGTGTATGCCAATAACTTCATCATGAAACGCCGCAAGAAGGAGTTTGGCCTGTACCAGGTGCTCGGCATGGGGCGTGGGCGCGTCGCCACGATCATGGCGCTCGAGACCGTGATAGTGTCGGTCGTGGCCTTTGTCGCCGGCATTGTGCTGGGTGTGGGACTCTCCCAGCTCATGACGTTCTTTACGGCCTCGCTTTTTAAGACACAGATCGCCAATTTCCACTTCTTTTTCTCGGTGCATGCGTTCAATCTGACCCTTGCCTGCATGCTCGTAATGTTTGTGCTCACGCTACTGCTGAACCTTCGCGCCGTGCGTCGTACCAAACTCATCGAGCTTATGGGTGCCGAGCGTCGCAACGAGAGCATCAAGACACGCAACCCCTGGATCGCGATTGCCATCTTTGCCGTGGGCGCGGTGCTTGTGGGCGTGGCCTATTACCGTCTGCTACGTGATGGGTTCCCGCTAACCGCGACGGACAGCAAGCTGCAAGAGGCCATGAACCAGTTTGGTATTACGACCGCTATGGTTACCGTGGGCACCTTTGCCCTGTTCTGGGGACTCTCGGGCATGCTCATCAAGCTGCTGCAGAGCCTGCGCGGCGTGTATTGGCGCGGC
This sequence comes from Collinsella sp. CLA-ER-H2, assembly GCF_040092405.1. NCBI lineage: Bacteria > Bacillati > Actinomycetota > Coriobacteriia > Coriobacteriales > Coriobacteriaceae > Collinsella > Collinsella sp. CLA-ER-H2. Next base: position 15,592 of record NZ_JBBNLO010000030.1, on the reverse strand, counting down.
CTCAACATGTTTACCGTGCGCCAGCTTGCGGCCAAGGTCAACACGGTGTGCTTTTCGATGGGCGTCATCGCGATGCTCCTGTTTTTGGCCATCACCTCGGTGACGTGCGGTATGTCGATTGCCAACGTGATGAACGAAAACCTGGAGCGCTATAACCCTGTTGATGTGTCTCAGACGTATGTCTATTACACGCCCGATACGCTCGACTACTACAAAGGGTACAAAGGGTATGTCAATCCGTCTGAGGCCGATCGCATGGTGCTGGCCGATACAACGGTCGATTTGTACCCTGCATGGCACGGCAAGGGCAAGTCGGCGGGCAACAACGACGAGACCGGCAAGAAGGTCAATATCGCCGATGTTGCCGGTGAGCATGTGCAGATCGATTCGTATCTGAGTTACCCATTTGGCGGCTCGAATCCTTCGGTGACCCCAAGTGAGATGTGCAAGATCATGGGCGAAAAGCTTCCCAAGGCGTTCGGGGGTATCAATGCCGATACGATGGGTCTGTTTGTGACGCCGGCGAGCCAGTACAACAAACTGCGTCAGATGATGGGCGAGGAGCCGGTGCACATCGGTCACGACCAGTATCTGCTCACATGTGATATGGGCGGCGAGCTGGTCGACCTGTACACCAAGTATATGGCTGGCGGCCATGCCCTTACCTTGGGCGGGCATACGCTCAAGCCCGCAACCGATAAGTCGGACGAAGATACGGCGGCCATCGCCAACTCGGCGATGGGCAGTAATCCGGGTACCGTCGTCGTTGCCGACGAGCTGTTGTCCCAACTTAATCTGCAGCCGTATTCCAGTAGCCTGCTCGTTAACTACAAACAGGGGATGGATACGACTGAGGCAGACGAGAGCATTAAAAACACTGTGCTCGACAATCTGCTCGTTGACGGCAAGGAGCCGGGGTCGTGGGGAACCTTCATCACACGCTCCGAGATGTACACGCAAGCAGCGCAAATGAACGGTCTTATTAGCTACCTAGCCATCTACATCGGCTTTGTATTGGTCGTTGCATGCGCGGCGATTCTGTCGATCCAGCAACTCTCCAACGTGGCCGACGGCAGCCGCAGCTATCGTGTGCTGGCACAGATCGGCTGCGACGACCGCCAGATCCGCCATTCAGTGATGGCGCAGCAAGCGGTATTCTTCCTGTTCCCGCTGGCAGTGGGCCTGGTGCACTCCTTTGTGGCACTTAAGGTGATCATCGAGCTGGTGAGCATTTTCGGAAATATGAGCATCGGCGGCACCGTGGGCCTCACCTGTGCAATCTTCCTGGCGGCCTACGGCGGCTACTTCCTGGTGACCTACCTCATGAGCGCCGGCATGGTACAAGCTGCCATCGCCACCCGCTACAGCGAATAACAAGCGGGCAAAACCGTCGCAAAAATAGAGGCGTATGACCGCCGCGAAGGGACCAGGGGCCCTTTCGCGGCGGTTTTTGCCAATCTGGTGCGTCTCAGATACAAGTGAGTAGACTTTTTTGAACCTGCCGAGCACATCGCGACAAATGATCTATAAAACTGCAGGTCAGAGCTGTGGCGTTTTAGGGCGTGCTCGGCCTTCTGCAAAAAGCCTACTCACTTGGTTTTCTGCTAGAAGACCGCCACGAGGGAAGGCAACTCCCTTACGTCGGTTTGGACGTTTGCCCAGATAAAACCTGCCAAAATAAACCTGTCCCTTTTTGGCAGGTTATCGCTTCCAAAAGTGGAGGATGAGCGTCGTGCGGTTTTGCTGTTCGGTTTTGACCAGGATGTTGTGGATGTGGGTCTTGACGGTGCCCACGGCAAGGAATAGCTCGTCAGCGATCTCTTGGTTCGATTTGCCCAGTACGACCAGACGCATAACTTCGGTCTCACGGTTGGAGAGCTTGTAGGCGTTGCGATAGAAGGGCATCTGCTCTTCGATGTGTCGATCAAGATCGCTGACGTTCTTTTCCTCGGGCGCCTCCTGCATGCGGATTGAAAGCACGTGGTAGGAGTAGATGATCAGCAGAATCGCAAAGCAGCAGGCAAAGACGTTTTCGCTAAAGTTGCGCTCGGACAGATATAGTTGCAGCCAAGAGGGCGCCAGACTCATGGGGACAATCAGAATGTTGTAGAAATCCTCGGCAACGATGCAACCGACCAGAATAGCGCCGATAATCAGGTGCTTTCGTTGGTTGTTAACGCGTGCCTTCAGCTCGACTTGCGTGCTCTTGCGTGCCGTCCAAAAGATATATAGCCCCACGAAAACAAGGAATACCTGACGCATCGTGTAGTAGAGCCATTGATGAATGGGGCCGTAGGGGACAGCGACGATAATCAGCAGCTCGCTCAGCAAGAACGTTGCGACGGGAATGACAAACTGCTTTTTTGAATGCTTGTCGAGCAAATCCATGGCAATGAGCCAAATAAAAGCCTGCGAAGCGGTCGCCACAAAGGTCCGCAACACAGGCATGGTAATTGAGTAATAGTCGCTGGCTGGAAAACTCTGGTTTTGCAGCGTGTATTCAAAAAAGAAAATCTCGGTCATCTCGATGGCATAGCAGATAAATACGCCGCTGCCATAGATAAAGAAGCGTCGACGAGACGAGGCATAGGCGGCAAGCGAGAGCGCCGCCGTCACAATACAGATCACGAGTATCGCTAGGGTATAGAAGAACATCAGGGTGTTCATCTGTCACCGTCCCATCTCATTTATTCTATGGCCGAGCTCTGTATACCTTGTGGGATATAGACGTCTCAACCCTTCGTTTCATTGCGGATTAGGCGCCGAGATACAGCATAGCCGTATACCGTTCGCGGTTCTAGATGGTAAACCCCCTGTAAACTCTTGACCTGCGGGTTTATATTGGTTTAGAGGGGGTGTAACTCCATGAACGGTCTTTAATCCCGAATAAACTAGGTAAAAATTGCATACGGGTGAATGATGGTCTTGTCAACACGAGGCGTGATGTTCGAGCGCCTCATAGTAATAGTCGGCAAGACCGGCGGAAAGGAAATCGACATGGCACTGCCTAAGGATTTCATCGACACCAACGACTTCACCAAAGAGCAGATCCTGGCTATCGAGGATCTTGGTCTGGCAATGAAGAAGGCCATCAAGGTTGACGGTTATTATCCGCACCTGCTCCGCAACAAGAGCCTTGGCATGATCTTCCAGCAGGTCTCCACCCGCACTCGTCTTTCCTTCGAGACCGCTATGACCGACCTCGGCGGCCATGCTCAGTTCTATGGCCCTGGCACCATCCAGCTCGGCGGTCACGAGTCCCTGGGCGACACCGCTCGCGTTATGGGCTCGCTGCTCGACATCATGATGGCTCGCGTTGACCGTCACAAGGACGTCGTCGGCCTCGCCGAGGGCTCCGCTGTGCCCGTCATCAACGGCATGTCCGAGTTCAACCATCCCACGCAGGAGATGGGCGACCTCATGACCATGCTCGAGAACCTCCCCGAGGGCAAGAAGATCGAGGACTGCACCCTGGCCTTCATCGGCGACGCCACCCAGGTCTGCGTCTCCCTCATGTTCATCGCCTCCAAGGTCGGCATGAAGTTTGTCCAGTTTGGACCTAAGGGCCACCAGATTCCCGACGGCGGCCTGCACGTTGGCACCGTCGAGGTGCGCGCCGAGTTCGGCAAGCAGATGATGGCCATCGCCGAGGAGAACTGCAAGGTCTCCGGCGGCTCTGTCGTCATCTCCGACGACATCGAGTGCATCAAGGGCGCCGACTTCATCTACACCGACGTGTGGTATGGCCTGTACGACGAGGAGGTCTCGGGCGAGAACTACATGGACGTGTTCTATCCCAAGTATCAGGTCACCATGGACATGATGAACTTTGCCGGCCCCAACTCCAAGTTCATGCACTGCCTGCCGGCCACCCGCAACGAGGAGGTCGTCGACGAAGTCATGGACGATCCCGAGCGCTCCCTGTGCTGGGTCGAGGCCGAGAACCGCAAGCACTCCATCCGTGCTCTCCTTGCCGCCCTGGGCAAGCGCACCCCGCTCAACGACGAGGGTGTCGAGTACTCCGCCAAGGCTGAGCTCCACGCCGCTCTCGAGGCTCTCGAGCAGCTCTAAGCCTCAAGGCTTCTAAAAGCACGTTTGCGGGCGGCGGATGCTCGTCTCCTGTCGCCCGCTCACCGAGGCCCAAGCAATTGCCTTAATACCTTAGGGCCTCGGATCTGTCCAAGACTGAGCGAAGGAGCTCATCATGAGCGACGGAAAGAAAAAGCTTTCCTTCTTGACGGTCATTTCGACCATCATCTGCGTCGTCTTCGTTTGCGAGGCCGCCGCTCCTGCTGCTGCCATTGGCAACCAGCAGTTCTTCTGGTGGATCTTCCTGATCCTGACCTTCCTGCTTCCCTACGGCATGGTTGTCGCCGAGCTCGGTACTACCTATGACGGCGAGGGCGGCATTTACGACTGGGTACGCGATGGCCTGGGCGACAAATGGGGCGCCCGCATCTCGTACTACTACTGGGTCAACTACCCGCTGTGGATCGCCTCGCTGGCTACCATGTTCCCCGACATTTTGGGCATGGTCTTTGGCGTCGAGTTCAACTTGATCGCCAAGATGGGTATCGATCTTGCCTTTGTGTGGATCGTCTACCTCATGGGCCGCTCCAAGGCGGCCGACTCCGAGTGGGTCCTTAACGGTGGCGCCATCATCAAGGTCGCCGTTGCCGTTATCGTTGGCGCTTTGGGCATTTGGTATGCCATGGAGAACGGTTTTGCGAACGACATGTCCGCTGCCACCTTCCTGCCCGAGCTCACCAACACCAACGCTCTCGGCTACCTGTCGATCATCATCTTTAACTTCATGGGCTTCGAGGTCATCTGCACCATGACCGACGACATGGCCGATCCCGCTCGCGATATCCCCAAGGCTATCATCGTCGGTGGCCTGTCCATCGCCGTGATCTACCTGTTCGCTGGCTTTGGCATCGGCGCCGCCGTGCCGGCCGACTCCATCGATCCCGACTACGGCATGATCGTCGCAGTCCAGACCATGGTGGGCGACTCCATGATCTTTAAGGTCATCTGCATCGCCTTCCTGATCACCCTGTTCGCCAACATGGCCGCTTGGTCCTTCGGCGTTAACTCCGTTGCTCGCTACGCTGCCGAGCACGGCAACATGCCCAAGGTCTTCGCCTCGATGATCTCCGAGGACGACATGCCCAACGGCGCCAACCTGGTCAACGCTGTCGTTGCCTCCCTGGTGCTGTGCCTGCAGCTCGTTCCCATCGACGCCATCTCCAACGGTGTCTTCTGGATGCTCTTTGGCACCTCTGTCGTCTTCCTGCTGTTGACCTACATCCCGATGTTCCCGGCGTTCCTCAACCTTCGTAAGAACGACCCCAACCGTGAGCGCATCTTCGCGTTCCCGTTTAAGGGCGCCATGATGAAGGTCATGCTGGCCATCCCCTGCATCGAGCTGGTTCTTGCCATCGTTGCCACGCTGATCCCGTTCTCCGCTGCTGAAATTGGCGACAAGGTCCCGATGATCGTTATCTTCATCGTGCTCGTGCTCATCGGCGAGGTCGTCCGCGTCGTCAGCGCTAAGGGCCGCGAGACCGAGTACAAGGGTCTGACCCCTGAGCTCGCAGCCCAGCGTCTCGCTGAGGAGGCCGCCGAGGCCGAGGAGAACTAGAGCACCCGGTTCTGGGGCTCCAACCCTCCTCGTGTACCAACGCGCGCTTCGTCGGGCTTGTCGCTCCCGACTCCGGGCACTCTAGCCTCTTCGGAGGCGTGTCCAAGCGACAGGTTTGCTAACCATTCCCCCGGGGTGAGTGTGAGCGATAGCTCCGGTAACCACCGCCCACCCCAATCTCTCTTCCGTATCCTTCGTGCGTTTTGTCTCCGCGCACTTGGTTACGTCGTCGCTTGCCGGTGCGATTCCGTGAAAACCGGCACCGGGCGCCCCGACCTTTGCCGGGGAACGGGCGCCTACCATCTCTTGGTTTTAGGCTGCGGGTAACCCGCCCGCAGCAAGCGATCGTTCGATTTGGAGGAAATCTTATGCGTACGATCACCGAGTCCGAGTCCACCCCCAAGGCCGACGGCTTCTTCATGCCCGCCGAGTTCGCCCCGCAGGATCGCGTGTGGATGGGCTGGCCCCACCGCACCGACACCTGGGCCCACGGCGCCAAGCCGGCCCAGAAGCAGTATGCCGCCATCGCCCGCGCCATCTCCGAGTTCACCCCGGTCTATATGTGCGCCAACCAGGTCGACTACGCCAACTGCAAGGCCGTCTTCGAGAACGACGAGAACGTCACCGTCATCGAGATGACCACCGACGACGCCTGGTTCCGCGACACTGCCGCCACCTACGTCATCAACGGCAAGGGCGAGAAGCGCGCCAACCACTGGCACTTCAACGCCTACGGCGGCCTCGTCGACGGCCTGTACTTCCCGTGGGACAAGGACGAGCAGATCGCCCTCAAGATGGCCGAGCTCTCCGGCTGCCGCCGCTATCGTCCCGACGACATGATCCTCGAGGGCGGCTCCATCACCGTCGACGGCGAGGGCACCCTCGTCGTTACCGACCAGTGCCTGCTTTCCCCGGGCCGCACCTGCTCTGCGGTTCTGGAGGAGGAAGAGGATCCCGAGTCCATCTGGCCCAAGTACCGCAAGAAGTTTGAGCCCTGGAGCGAGGAGCTTCGCGCCTACATGGACGAGCACCTCAAGGATTACCTGGGTGTCGAGAAGGTCATCTGGGTCAAGGAGGGCATCGACCCCGAGGAGACCAACGGCCACATCGACGACGTCGCCACGTTCATCGCGCCGGGCGTCATGGCCTGCATTTGGACCGACGATCCCGAGTATCCGTTCTACGAGCAGTGCCACGCTGCCTACGAGACCCTCTCCAACGCCGTCGACGCCAAGGGCCGCAAGATGAAGGTCTACAAGCTCTGCATGCCCGTGAACCCGCTGTTCATGGACCAGGCTTCCTGCGACACCATCGACGCCGACGAGAACGCCGAGCCGCGCGTCCCCGACGAGCCGCTGATCGCCTCCTACATGAACTACCTCGTGACCAACCACGGCGTTATCGTCCCGCAGTACGGCGACGAGAACGACCAGCTGGCCGTCGACACGCTCCAGAAGATCTACGACGAGGTCTGGGGCGAGGGCGTCTACAAGTGCGTCAGCGTTCAGTCCGAGCAGGTCGTCTTCGGTGGCGGCAACATCCACTGCATTACTCAGCAGGAGCCGTCCGCGTAATTGTCTGTCTTCCCGAGGCACGGCACCTTGCCCTTCAATCGTCGGGCATGACCCTTAAGGTCTATGCCCTCCTCTTTCAGGGCAATCTGCCGCACCTCAGAAACCCAGCCGATCAATCGGACAGTCGGTGAATCGCACCGTGACCATCTCGGGGCATTGATGGTCGGTTTATTCGATGTCTTGGTCGGCTGGGTTTTTCTTTGGGCACTCCGTTGCCTCCACTTCGGAGTGCCCGCCTCTTTGATTGAGTACGCGTCTGATCTGGGATTTATTGCGGGTTAGGCCAATTGTTCGCTTGAATATCCCAGGTCAGACGCGTCTTCAATTGCCAAAAGATTCCGGTCGCAATCGCGGCCGTTTTGATCGGAGTATCTATGTACCAGCGTATCGTTATCTACACGCGCCTGTTCCGCGAGCGTTGGTCCAACAATTGCATCCTCTCTTCTCTTTGGGATGGCACCTGCACCGGTGACGCGGCCTGCAACCCTACCTTGGGCTGCGCCTTCGGTACAGATGCCATCCTTTTTGCTGTAGGGGAAGCGTGCCATGGCAGGTAAAAAGTTCTCCCTGTTCGAGGTCATCCTCTCGGTTATCTGCGTTGTCTTTACCATCGAGGCGGCTGCTCCGGCATCTGCCATGGGTAACGTGCAGTTCTTCTGGTGGATCTTCCTTATCATTACGTTTTTGCTTCCCTATGGCCTGGTGGTGGCCGAGCTCGGTACGGCGTTCGATTCCGAGGGCGGCCTGTACGACTGGGTTCGCCTGGGCTTGGGAGACCGTTGGTGTGCACGCTGCTCCTGGTGCTATTGGGTCAACTTTCCACTGTGGGTGGCAAGTATCGCCTGCATGTTCCCCAGTGTCATCAATGCGGTATGGGGCATCGAATTTTCGCTTGGGGTCCGAATTGCCATCGAGCTTGCCTTTGTGTGGGGCGTCACGGTCATGGCAATGCAGCCGGTGGCCGAGGCCGATTGGGTCATGGATGGCGGCGCCGTCATCAAGGTGCTCATTACCGCCGTGGTGGGAATCATCGGCATCTGGTTTGCCTGCAACAACGGCTTTGCCAACGATATGTCGTTTAAGACATTTGTCCCCGATCTGGGAGACACTAACTCACTGACGTATCTTTCAATCATCCTATTCAACTTTATGGGCTTTGAGGTGGTCGCGACCTTTGCCAGCACGATGAAGAACCCATCGCGCGATATCCCCAAGGCGGTTATCGCCGGTGGCGTTGCCATCGCGGCGATCTACATTATCTGTGGCATCGGTATTGGAGCCGCGGTTCCCACCGAGCAGCTTTCACTCGATTCGGGCATTGTGGACGCGGTTGCCGCCATGGTGGGGCGCGCTCACCCGCTGACGATGGTCGTGGGCGTGGCCTTTCTGGTAACGCTGTTTGCCAACATGATCTGTTGGAGCTTTGGCGTCAACAACGTGGCGAGCTATGCCGCGCGCCATGGCAACATGCCGCGTCCCTTTGCGCTGGTGTCCAAGAAGACCGGCATGCCCAACGGCTCGGCACTCATTAACGGTTGTTTTGCCAGCTTGGTGCTGCTACTTCAGATTCCGCTGGGTGAAGGTTCCGACGTCTTTTGGGTCTTCTTCTCGATGAACGTCGTCTTTCTGCTCATGAGCTATATCCCGATGTTCCCGGCGTTTTGGCGTCTGCGCAAATACGACGGTCGCCCGCGTGTGTTCCGTGCGCCCTTCGAGGGCAAGGTACTCGCGGTGGCGCTCGCGATTCCCGTGGTAGAGCTCGTGCTTTCGATTATCGCTACGATTGTGCCGCTCAACAGTTCACCCACCGAGATGTCAAAGTTGCCGATCCTCATGGGTGTGGTGATCGGCGTGTTGCTGGGCGAGGTTTCGCGCCTCATATCGCGCCGCGGCCGCAGCATCGACAATCCCGGCGTTGGCGCAAGGGGGACAGGTCGCTTTGCACCAAAACAGTAGCGCCGCGAGTTGTGCGGTGCTAGATGCATCTTGGATTACTGCTCACGCTGCTCGGGATCAGATGCGAGCTTGGGTGCAAAGTAGGGGACGTGGCCCAGGTAGGGGCAGCTGTCCGAACGCGCCTCAACGGCGCAGGGGACATTGTCGTAGGTCATGGAAGAACCGAGTCGGGTGATGGCCTTGGCGGCGGGCGCGACGAGCATCTTGAGCGGAGCGATCGGTGTCATGGCATCTCCTTTCATCGGTGAGACACAGCTTGTTTATCTAAACGATACAGTACGTTTAATCGGTGAGTCTAATCTTGCGGCAAAGAATCTGTCAACATCCTCACAGCATCTAGACAGGGGAGGCGGGCATGAGTTTCGCGTTCTATATCTACACCACGATTATCATGGGTGTGGCTCTGGTGACCAGTGCCGTGGCATTGGTGGTTTGGCTCATGACGCGCCGTCGCGACAGCCTCGTGGCCGCGGCGGGTTTTTTGCTCTATATGCTCGATATGTCGGTCATCTTTTTTGACGAGTACAATCGGCTCAAATACGACTACGCCGTTACCTTTAGCGAGCCGCTGCAGCACCCCTTGCTGCGCTGCGTGCTTGGTATTGCCATCTATGCCTGCGTGGTGCTATGGATGTTTGCGCGCTTGCGCAAAAGACCGACGTCGCGCATGCTCGGACTCGCTATCGTGCCGTTTTCAATCTTGCAATTGCTGCTGGTGCCTCGCAGCGGCGCTGCCGGAGAGGTGCAGCAGTATCTCTTTTGGCTCACGCGTGACCTGGGTAATGTAGGATGTCTTGCCTATGCCGCCTGGCATTACCGGTACAGAGCAACGCGTGTTGAGAAACTCGACCTCGACCGCTCAAAGCTCTTTTGGAAGGTGGCCTTCGTTCTTGTGTTTTGCGTGATCGCCGAGGACACCTACATGATCTTGTTCTGCCGCCCCGACTCCCAAAACCCCGTCATCGGCCTCTTTTTGTGGTATCTGTCCGAGCGCAATATCTCCGAAAACGTGCTGCTCGTGGTATGCGCGGCTCAGCTTTTTTGCCAGTTTAGCCATATCCTGCGTGTGTATGCCCGTCATCCGCGTGCCGATGAGGACGTGGCAGCCGAGAGCGCAAGCTCTGAGGACGATCTCGCATCGCGTGTGGTGATTTATGCCGACGCCCATAAGCTGTCACGGCGCGAGCAGGAGGTGCTCACGCTGGTGCTGAAGGGCAACGACGCCCAAAACATCGCCAGCGAGTTGGTCATCAGCCCTGGCACGGTCAAGGCACACTTGCATCGCATCTACGTTAAAAGCGGCGTCTCCAACCGAGATGACCTTATAGATACCTTTTGGCGTTTCTAGCCTCATTCTTCCTCGCATGCGGGTCTTGCTGTGTGGGCGGCCACACCGTTGGGCGTAATGAAGCGGTAATAATCTCAGACAATAAACCTGCAGGTAAAGCGTGTAAACCTGCTTAAACTGACCGTTTGCGGTCCCTGGCCTTGGCACGGATTTGCCCCTGTGTATCAATGGGTGTAGCGCGAAGCCGCGGACGTGGGACAGACGTCCGAGCACGGCTTGTAGGCACGCGCCGATGCGGGAGCGCTACGCTCCCAACCGAGTGCCCACGCGGGCGGTGCGTCCGCGTTACAACCAAAGATGCCTGAGGAGGCTCGCATGGACAAGGCTGATGTAGTTATCAAGAGCGACGCCGTCTTTACCGGCGATGGGCTCGAGCCGTTTAAGGGCGGCGTTGCCGTGCGGGGCGATAAAATCGTTGCCTGCGGTGACGATGCTCACCTGGCACCGTTTATCGGTCCCGATACCGAGGTGCGCGACTTTGGCGACCAGCTCGTCATGCCCGGCCTGATCGACTCGCACACGCATTTTGCCCAGGGCGCGTTTATGACCGACCCCGATTTTGCCGTCAACCTCATCGACTGCACCAGTTTTGAGATGGCGATGGAACGTGTCGTGGCGTTTGCGGCCGACCATCCCGATAACGAGTGGATTCTGGGCTGCCAGATTATCCAGTTCCAGTGGGATGTCCCCGAGATGCCCACGGCCGCGATGATCGATGAGTACATCTCCGACCGCCCGGTATTTCTGCAGCAGGTTGACTTGCATACCTTTAGTGCCAATACCTGCGCCATCAACAAGGTGGGAGTAACTTCGCAGACGCCCGATCCCGCAGGCGGCAAGATCCTTAAGGATGCCGACGGCAATCTGACGGGCGTGTTTTCCAACAACGCCGGCGCCTTCTTTATGGACGAGGTCTACGACCCAGCGCCCGAGGTTGTTGACGCGTCGTTTGCAAAAACCGCCCGGCGCGCCAATGCCCTGGGAATCACTACGGTCGGCATGGTCAATCCTACGTTTGTGAGCATGGAAAACCCGTATGCGGTGTTGGCAGGTCTTAATGCCAAGGGCGACTTGCCGCTGCGCGTGTTCCTGTACACCGACCTGTTCGAAAACGAGTCCTTGACGCTCGAGCAGATCAAGGAGAAATACGCCTTCCCGGGTACGCGGGTGGAGTGGCACGGCTTTAAGCAGTTCCTTGATGGTGTGTGCTCCGACCATACCGCCTGGATGCTTGAACCCTATAGCAACGCACCCGACACCTGTGGTGAGCCCGCGGAGGAGCCGGAGCGCATCCGTGCTGCCATCCTGAGGGCGCAGGAATGGGGCGTTGACACGCGCATCCATGCAATCGGCGATCGCTCGGTGCGTTTTGTGCTCGATTGCTTTGAGGAGGGCGAGCGCTTGCATGGCAAGCGGGATTGTCGCCACTCCATGGAGCACAACGAGACGATTCAACCCGAGGATATGCCGCGTTATGCCGAGCTCGGCGTCTGCCCCGGCATGCAGCCGTGGCACATGCTGCTCGATATGGCTGACCTTGCCAAGGACGAAGCCGTGGGTCCCGAGCGTGCCGCGCTTTCGTGGCCCCTGCATAGCCTGCTTGCCAGCGGAGCCGTGGTGCACCTGGGCAGTGACTTCCCCGTTGTGGGCTTGGAGCCCATGGAGGAGGTGTACGGCGCGGTCTTCCGCATGCTCGAGGACGGTTCCAACCCTGAGGGCTGGTTCCCCCAGGAGCGCATTACCATGGCCGAGGCTCTGCGCGCCTACACCTATGGCAGCGCCTACGCCATGCATGCCGAGGACCGCATCGGCACGCTCGCGTGCGGCAAACAGGCAGATATCTGCGTGCTCGACCGCAATCTCTTTGATTGCGAGCCGGCCGAGGTGCTCGAGGCTACCGCAGCCCTCACGATGATCGCCGGCAAGGTGGTCTTTGAGGCATAGCGCCATCGTTTGATTGGGCGGCTTGGTGCCAGTTGTCAGCCGCCTGACATCCATTCAGCACTACTCTCTCAAGGAAAGGGGAGAACAATGGCAGAAGAAGTAACCGCTGCCGTGGAGGAGGAGCGCGAGCTCGCCTCCCAACCGATTCCCGGTCTGGTGCGTAAGTACACCATCGTCACCGGCCAGGGCATGCTCGCCCAGATCATCATGGTGGTCCTTGAGGGCCTCGTGATGGGTTGGGGCCTAGGTGCCCACGGCCTGGCATGTGTCTCGATCATTATGTCGGTCGAGTACATCAACCTGGCCTTTGGCAACCTGTTTGGCACCGGCGTGCCCGCCGTGGTGGGCAACCTTTTGGGTGCCGGCGACATCAAGGGCGCAAGCAAGGCTTTTAGCCAGGGCTTTTGGCTCACCACGATCGTGAGTGTGCTGCTTGCTGTGGTGATGGCAGTGTTTACCGAGCCCATCTGCACATTCTTTGGCGCCACGCCCGACATCATGGCCGATACCGTTGCCGGCGTGCGCACCTTCGCCGTGCTGCTGCCGCTCACGGTCATTGGCCAGATGATCACCGCTGTGATGCGTGTGGACGAGAAGGTTCAGATCCAGGCCAACCTCATGACCGTTTCGGCCATCGTCGCCATCTGTTGGCTCGCGCTTTCCACGTTTGTGCTCAAGTTTGGCGTTATGGGCGCCGGCGTGTACTACGGGCTTTCCATCGGTATCTGGGCCATCGGTATCTTCTGGTTCATCGGGGGCAAAAAGTCCCAGCTCCAGATTAGCCTGGCCGACCTTAAGCTCGACCTCGCCATCTGCGGCCAGATCTTCAAGATCGGCTTCCCGTTCTTCCTGGTCCAGGGTGCGACCTTTATCTTTAATACCGTTGCCAACTCGCTTTTGGGTTCGCTCGGCGGCGACATGGGCTCGCTCTACATCGCAGCCTTTGGCGTGATCAACGGCTACATCCTCTACATTACCATGATGGTTGCCCAGTGCTTCTCCTACGGTCTGCAGCCCATCGCTGCCTTCAACGCCGGCGCAAAGGCTTGGGCACGCCTTAAGGAGACGCTCTCCTGCACGCTTAAGTACCAGGTTGTGACGCTGGCGCTGGTCACCGTCGCGCTCTGGCTTGCCGCCACCCCGGTGTGCGCCTTCTTTGCCGGCAGCGATCCTGCGCTCGTTGAGGTTGCCGCCAACGCCACGCGTACTGTCATCCTGGCTGTTGCCCTGGGCTATCTTGCCATGACCATGTCGATGTATTTCCAGGCGGTCGAGAAGGTGGGTGTCGCCACGTTTACGGGCCTGCTTCGCTATGTGATCTGCTCGGTGCCGCTTATGTACCTCCTCGGCAACATGATGAGTGTCGAGGGCGTGTGGATCGCCCTGGTGGTGGCCGATGCCATTACTGGCATCATCTCCATTGCGCTCGCCGCGCACGAGTCCAAGCGCCTTGCCACGCTCTAGGCTCGGACATGGCTGGCGTACGATAGTCGAACAAGTTAACTCGCCTGCAAGCCACCACAATGGGGACAGCCCCCATTGTGGTGGCTTTTGTTATTTAGGGTCTGAGATTTCGGCTCTATAAATAATGCTTTTGAACTGGGTTACTATAAGATTATGGTAAACGCTACTATAAGATTATGGAGAATGGAACTATTCGATTACGGTAACAGCGTAATAAGGGGCGTTGATATGGCTGAGTTCATTAACAGGGATTTGCATGAGTTGCTCATTCGCATGGCAGGCTGGTTTCCTGTTGTGTCGTTGACAGGGCCTAGGCAGAGTGGTAAATCTACGCTGGTTCGGCATGCCTTTCCCGACTATTCCTACGTCACGCTTGAGGACCCTCAAACGAGGCGCGCGGCCTTGGAGGATCCGGTGAGTTTTATCCGCAACCGAAAGGGCGGACTCATCATCGATGAGGCGCAATACGCCCCGGATTTGTTTTCAATGATCCAGGTTGTTTCGGATGAGCGGGGAGACGCCGGTCAATACATCCTTACAGGCTCGCAAAACTTTTTGATGATGAAAAGCATCGGGCAGTCTCTTGCCGGGCGAGTCGGGATCTTAAAATTGCTGCCATTATCGTTTCGAGAAGCGGAGAGGGGCCAGCAGGGGCAGCTGGAAGTGGATTTGTTCGCGCTCGAAGGGGGATACCCTCGCCTGCGTTCCGCCGGAATGCCGTCCTCGGTTTATTTTCCCAGCTATATCGATACCTATGTTGAGCGCGATGTTGTGGGCTTGCTTGATGTGCGCAATAAGGCGGAGTTTCATAAGTTTCTGTCCATAATTGCTCAGAGCGTCGGTGCCCTCATCAATATATCCTCGCTTTCTCGAGATACGGGCGTGAGCGTATCGACCATTAAAAGCTGGTTGTCCATTCTGGAGCAGAGCTACCTGACGTTTTCGCTGCAGCCCTATTATGCAAATGCCAAGAAGCGTCTAACTAAAACGCCCAAGCTCTATTTTTACGACACGGGGCTGCTCTGCTACTTGCTCAAAATTGGATCACTGGAGCAACTATTGGAGAGCCCTTATCTGGGGGCCGTTTTCGAAAACCTCATCGTTTCCGAAACGGCGAAGAGCCATCTCAACGTGGGCGAGAATCCCGAGCTGTATTTCTATAGGGACGACAGCAAGCGTGAAATCGATTTGCTCGACTGTACAAACTCAGGGAGTCCCAAGGCTATCGAAATAAAATCATCCAGAACGTATCACGATAAGTACGCCCGCCATCTACAGACTGTATGCGATGAGATCGACATTGCAAAAGATGCGCGCTATGTTGTGGCCCGCGTGGACTCAACGTATGAGTCGAAAGACTGTAGTGTGGTTTCGGCGCGTGATTGGCTTTTACGATAACAAGCTCGGCGTATTAACGGCTGCCGCGAAGGGAACCGGCCCCCTTTTTGCGGCGGTTTTTGCCTATCTGGTGCGTCTTAGATGCAAGTGAGTAGACTTATTTGGATATGCCGAGCACATCGCAACAAATACTCAATAAAACCGACGCTCCTATAAGTTGTCAAGAGGCAGTTTGCGGGAGCGTTCTCTCCAATTCGCACAGGAGCTCGTAATACCTCCTCTCCAGTTTCGTCGACCGCCGTTTCCCCCGTTCCAAGTGCCCGA
>NZ_JBBNLO010000002.1:0-137821 GCF_040092405.1 Collinsella sp. CLA-ER-H2 | reverse complement strand
TCCAGCCCGAGGGGATGTAGGAATGCGATAGGAAAGTCATAGATGCGGGCGTGTTGGCTAAAATGGGTCGGCCGGGATTGGTCAATCTCGGCCGACTATATTTTGCTAAAATAATCCGACGCTAACACCATTGCGGTCCAGCTCTTTGCCTCCGCCTCCATAGGGTTTATTGTGCCCAGTGTGATTGCTCGTGTCGAGAAGGGCCGTTTTGCGCGTATTTGCGGCATCATTCGCTTAGTATTGGCAGCTTTGTTTTTGATTCCCTTTACTCCGGTCTATTTGCTGCCCGTGTTCTATGTACTGCAGACGGTCGCTTACTCGTTATTTGCTCCAATTAAATACTCAGTTTTCCAAAATGCTGCCGATTCATCGATGCGCTGTTCACTGATTTCGGTTCAAAGCCAGATGGTTGCAGTGGGCGCTATCCTTTTCTACTTGTTCAATGCTGCGTTGAGCAACATCGTGGGCATTCGAGTCGTATTGCTTATCGCACTCGGGATTTCTTCTTTGGTTTATATCCCCGCGCTCTTTCGTCTTACAAGCCAAAGGACATGAGTATTTAGGTACCGATAACTTATATATCAACGCAATAAACCCGAGCGCGAGGGCGTTTGGGTTTATTATTGAAGCGTATGTAACCTGGCGGCGCCACACCGCCTGTTAGTAGGGAGACACATGAACGTTCTGGTCGTCAACGCAGGATCTTCGACCCTTAAGTATCAGGTCATCGATACCAAGTCCCACAAGGTGTCCGCAAAGGGCTCCTGCGAGCGCGTCTGCTTTACCGGCGGTACCTTCACCCATGCTGCCAACGGTTCCAAGAAGGTGACCGAGAACATCGAGTTCCCCGACCACAAGGTCGCCATCGAGGCCGTCCTGAAGGACCTCGAGGCCAACGGCGTCAAGATCGAGGGTATTGGCCACCGCATCGTTCAGGGCGGTTGGTACTTTGGTGATTCCTCCCTTGTCGACGAGGACGTTCTCGCCAAGATCCGCGAGGTCGCCCCGCTGGCGCCGCTGCACAACAACCCCGAGGCCAACGTTATCGAGTACTGCCTGGAGCAGTATCCCGACCTGCCCAACGTCACGGTCTACGACACCGCTTTCCACTTCAACATGCCCGAGGTTGCGAAGACTTACGCCCTGCCCAAGGACGTTTGCGACAAGCTGCACATCCGTAAGTATGGCGCTCATGGCACCAGCTACCGTTACATCTCCAAGAAGGTCGCCGAGATGACCAACGGCGAGGCCCGCAAGGTCGTCGTGTGCCATATCGGTTCCGGTGCTTCCCTGTGCGCTATCGAGGACGGCAAGTGCATGGACACCACCATGGGTCTCACCCCGCTCGACGGCGTCATGATGGGCACTCGCTGTGGCTCCATCGACCCGGCTACCGTGTGCTACCTGCAGCGTGAGGGCGGCTATACCTTCGACGAGGTCGATGAGATGATGAACAAGAAGTCCGGCCTTTTGGCTGTGACCGGCGGCAAGACCAACGACTGCCGCAACGTCGAGGAGCTCGCCGCTGCTGGTGACCCCGAGGCCCAGCTCGCCTTCGATATGTTCGTTTACAAGATTGCCGCCAAGGCTGCCGAGATGGCCACTTCCATGTGCGGCATGGACACCCTGGTCTTTACCGCCGGCATCGGCGAGCACGCTCCGGCTGTCCGCGCCGGCGTGGCCGATCGTCTGGCCTTTATGGGCGTCAAGATGGACCATGCCCGCAACGCTCTGCGTGGCGACGGCGCTTGGTGCCTGTCCGCCAAGGATTCCAAGGTCAAGATCTTCGTCATCCCCACGGATGAGGAGTTCATGATCGCCTCCGACGTCGAGCGCATCGTCAGCGGTAAGTAATTGATGCAAGGGGAGGGGACTGGATGGCCTTGCGCCGTTCAGCCCCCTTTTATGCTCTTTGGGCGAAGAGCTTAATAGATATTTATTGAATTCTGATAACTTCTTATTAAAGGTACGGCCGCCTTATAGGTTTGCCGACCGTACTGTAATCACGAAGGAGTCTCATGAACGTACTTGTTGTCAACGCCGGCAGCTCAAGCCTTAAATATCAGCTTCTGGATACCGATACCCGCGAGGTTTTCGCCAAGGGCAACTGCGAGCGTATCGGCTCGGACATGGGTATCTTTGGCCACTCCGAGAACGGTGGCGCCAAGCAGACCGAGGAGGTTCCCTTCCCCGATCATCGCTCTGCTATCGCTCGCGTGCTCGAGGAGCTCGAGAAGACCGACTTTACGATCGATGGCATCGGCCACCGTATCGTTCAGGGCGGCTGGCACTTCGATGATTCCGCAGTCGTCGACGATGAGGTCATGGCTAAGATCCTTGAGGTGGCCCCGCTCGCCCCGCTGCACAATTACGGCGAGGCCTCAGCAATCGAGTATTGCCGCGAGAAGTATCCGGAGCTGCCCAACGTGGCCGTCTTCGATACCTCGTTCCACATGACCATGCCCGAGGTCGCCTACACCTACGCGCTGCCCAAGGACGTGTGCGACAAGTACCACGTGCGCAAGTACGGTGCCCACGGCACGAGCCACCGTTACGAGTGGATGATGGCCAAGGAGATCCTGGGCTCGCGCTGTCACCGTCTGCTTTCGTGCCATCTGGGCAACGGCGCTTCGCTCGCCGCCATCGAGGACGGCGTGTGCCGCGACACCACGATGGGCCTCACACCGCTTGACGGTCTGATGATGGGCACCCGCTGCGGTTCCATTGACCCGGCTACCGTATGCTACCTGCAGCGCGAGGGCGGCTACAGCTACCAGGAAGTCGACGACATGATGAACAAGCAGTCCGGCCTGCTTGCCATTTCGGGTATCTCCAACGACGCCCGCGACATCCGTACACGCGCCTCCGAGGGCGACGAGCGCTGCCTGCTCGCCTTCGATATGTTCGCCTACAAGGCCATGCAGCAGGCCGGCTCTATGATTGCTTCCATGGCGGGCGTGGACACCATCACCTTTACCGCCGGTATCGGCGAGAACGACTGGTCGATCCGCAAGGCCTTCTGCGATTGCTTTGAGTGGCTGGGCGTACGCATCGACAACAACAAGAACCGCGAGGCCGTGGGCAACGGCCCGCAGGTCATCAGTGCCGCCGGTTCCGCCGTCACGGTCATGGTCATCCCCACCGACGAGGAATACATGATCGCCCACGACGTCGAGCGCCTGACCAAGAACAACTAACGCGCGCATTTGCAAGTAAACGAAAGGCCTCCAGAGCAACAGCTCCGGAGGCCTTTTTACTAGCAGGCGGAAATTCCAGTCCCAAAGTGATCATCACCAGCAACGCCTGCGCTCCCAGCAACGGCACCAGACCATTCAGATCATCAGCTCCAGCTCGTAGCCAAGCCGCCGTCCACCCCGGATTCCCTGATTGCTACGTGGCGGCAGGGACCCTACAGGGTAAAGCTCTGAAAATATTCCGCAGGACGCATGAAACCCCCGCCGCACGAAGTGCGCAGCGGGGGTTTCATGCATGTCCGAGGACGTTTTCAGAGCTTTACCCTGTAGGGTCCCGAGGGGATATGTCCGCTACTCAGCCATCTGAGCCTGGACGGCGGTGATGGCTACGACACCCACGATGTCATCGGCGGAGCAGCCGCGCGACAGGTCGTTGACCGGCTTGGCGATGCCCTGCAGGATGGGGCCGTAGGCGTCGGCGCCGGCGAAGCGCTGGACCAGCTTGTAGCCGATGTTGCCGGCCTCGAGGTCGGGGAATACGAGCACGTTGGCCTTGCCGGCGACAGAGGAGCCGGGAGCCTTGAGCTGGGCGACGGTGGGGACGATAGCGGCGTCGAGCTGCAGGTCGCCATCGATGGCGAGTTCGGGAGCCTTCTCCTTGCAGAACTTCACGGCCTCTTGGACCTTCTTGGCGACCTCGCCGCCGGCGGAGCCCATGGTGGAGTAGGAGAGCATGGCCACGTGCGGCTCAACATTGCCCATGAAGGTGGACCAGGAGTGAGCGGAGGCGATGGCGATCTCGGAGAGCTCGTCGGAGGACGGGTTGATGTTGAGGCCGCAGTCGGCGAAGATCAGCGTGCCGTCGGTGCCGAACTGCGGGGTGTCGGTGCACATCACGAAGAAGGCCGAGACCAGCTTGGTGCCCGGGGCGGTCTTGAGGATCTGCAGCGCGGGGCGCAAGGTGTCAGCGGTGGAGTGGCAGGCGCCGGAGACCAGGCCGTCGGCATCGCCCATCTTGACCATCATGGTGCCAAAGTAGGTGGCGTCCATCACTTGGGCGCGAGCCTGCTCGATGGTGACGCCCTTCTTGGCGCGGAGCTCGGCAAACTTCTGCGCGTACTCCTCGTGCTTCTCGGCATTGCGCGGGTCGATGACGGTGGCGCCGGGAACGTTGATCTCGTCGGGGTTGCCCAGGATGACGATCTTTGCCAGGCCCTCCTCGATGATTTTGGTGGCCGCGACGATAGTGCGCGGATCCTCGCCCTCGGGCAGGACGATCGTCTTAAGGTCGGCCTTGGCAGCAGACTTCATACGGTTTAGGAAATCGCTCATGTTACTCCTTACAAGCGTTTCGCTAAGCTCCAGGCGCCCGGCTGTTCACGAATAAACCCGCTGCTAGCGGGTCTACCTTTCAATTATGTTCGCCGCTGTGCTTGAGCTTTCCTTGTGTGGCAAGCTCATTATAGGACGCATTAGCGCTATAATCGCTCTGATAAATATGTCTCGAAGAATGTTCGAGAAAAGCCCAGCTAATGAGCCCGTGGCTTTTGACAAGGAGTATCGATGCAGATTACCTCAGGCCTGCCTGAAGGCTTTTACGCCGGCGCGTACGACATGATTGTCGTCGGTGCCGGATATGCCGGTGCCGTTTGTGCCCGCCGTCTTGCCGAGACCATCGGCTATCGCGTTGCCGTTTTGGAGCGCCGTAGCCACATTGCGGGCAATGCCTATGACTGCACTGACGAGGCCGGAATCCTGATCCACGAGTACGGTCCGCATATCTATCACACTTTTAACGAGCGCGTGCACAATTTCCTGTCGCGCTTTACCAAGTGGACGGATTATCAGCACAAGGTGCTCGCCAACATCAACGGTACCCTTATGCCCGTGCCCTTCAACCATGCGAGTCTCAAGCTCGCCTTTGGTGACGAGCGCGGCGAGGAGCTGTATCAGAAGCTCGTGGAGACCTTTGGCAAGGATGTCAAGGTGCCCATTATGGAGCTGCGTAAGAAGAACGACCCGGATCTTGCCGAGGTCGCCGATTACGTCTACGAGAATGTCTTTTTGCATTACACCATGAAGCAGTGGGGCCAGACGCCCGATCAGATCGACCCCTCGATCACCGGCCGCGTTCCCGTCTTTGTGGGCGATGATGACCGCTACTTCCCGCAAGCTCCCTTCCAGGGCATGCCGCAGGAGGGCTACACGGCGCTCTTTGAGCACATGCTCGACCACGACCTGATCGACGTGTTCTGCGACGTGGACGCCCGCGATCTCTTTGAGATCGACGAGACCACCGTCAAGGTCGACGGTAAGGTCTACGGCGGCGAGATTGTCTATACAGGTCCGCTCGATGAGCTGTTCAACCTCGACTTGGGCGCGTTGCCGTACCGCACGCTCGATATGAAGTTCGAGACGCTCGATATGGACCAGTTCCAGCCCGTGGGCACCGTCAACTACACCACGAGCGAGGACTACACGCGCATCACCGAGTTCAAGAACATGACCGGTCAGGTCCTGCCCGGCAAGACCACCATCATGAAGGAGTACTCCAAGGCCTATACGCCCGGCTCGGGCGAGACACCGTACTACGCCATTCTTGAGCCCGAGAACCGTGAGCTCTATGAGCGCTATCTTGAGCGCGTCCAGAACCTGACGAACTTCCACCCGGTGGGCCGTCTGGCCGAGTATCGTTACTACGATATGGACGCTGTGACTAATTCCGCCCTCGATCTTTCGGATGAGATTATCGCCTGCCATGCATAAAGTCATAACATTCGGTATTCCCTCGTATAACGCCGCCAAGGACATGGACCATTGCATCACCTCCATCTTGGAGGGGAGCAATTACGCCACCGATATCGAGATTATCGTGGTGGACGACGGCTCCAAGGACGAGACGGCCGATAAGGCCGATGAGTGGGAGGCGCGTTATCCCGGTATCATTCGCGCGGTACACCAGGAGAACGGCGGCCACGGTATTGCCGTCCTTTCGGGTCTGCGCGAGGCACAGGGCACCTACTACAAGGTTGTTGATTCGGACGACTGGCTTGACGGCGCTGCCCTTTCGACCATGCTGTCGATTCTGCGTGGCTTTGAGGAGCGCGACCAGCGCGTTGACCTGTTTATCTCGAACTACGTGTACGAGAAGGTTTACGAGGGCACGCATACCGCTATTGGCTACAAATTTGCCCTGCCGCGCAAGAAGATCTTTTCCTGGGATCAGATCGGTCATTTCCGCCTGGACCAGAACCTACTCATGCACAGCCTGTGCTATCGCACGGATGTGCTGCGCGAGTCCAACCTTCCCATGCCGCCGCACACGTTCTATGTGGACAACATCTACGCCTACGTGCCGCTGCCGCGTTGCAAGACCATGTACTACGCCGACATCGACCTCTATCGCTACTTTATCGGTCGCGAGGGCCAGAGTGTCAACGAGGCCACGATGGTCAAGCGTCTGGACCAGCAGTTCCGTGTGACGCGCATCATGATGGAGTCGTACCACCTGTACAGCGATGTTGAGTCGTCGCGTCTGCGCTCGTACATGATGGGCTATTTCACCATGATGATGGCGATCTGCTCGGTGCTCACCAAGCTTTCCGAGGAAGATTGCGCCGACGAGCGCCTAAAGACGCTGTGGAATGATTTGAAGGCCTACGACGAGCGCATGTATCGTCGTGCCCGCTACGGCGTGGTCGGGTTCTTCACCAATCTGCGCGGACGGGCCGGAGACAAAACCACACTCGGCCTATACCGTCTTGCCTCAAAGATCTTCAAATTCAACTAGCTGCCGAGTAATCGCTGCTGATAGGTTGACTGGGCCCCTTGGCCTTTAGTTTGCTACTGCGAACAGTCCTGCTCGCACGGAAAGCACATTAAGTGCTTTCCGGCTCGTGCGGAACTTGTATCAAACTAAAGGCCAAGGGGCCTCTGCTATAAGAATCGATTGTCAGGCTGCCTGAATTTGAAGATCTTCGACGCGCGGTACACAGGGGCCTGGGCTGAAAAGAATCTGGTTGGTAGGTTGCCCGGTGGGGCTTGGTTATGTTTGTCGCGAGTTCCGCACGAGCCGAAGAGCACTTAATGTGCTCTTCGTGCGAGCCAGGACTGTAGAGCAGCAAACATAACCAAGCCCCACCGGGCAACCGGTCAGGTTAGGCTACTTCGCGGCGCCGGGGATGCCGTGGGAGGTTTTGGCGGTTTTGGCTCCGTTTACGATGGCGGTTTCCAAGGCCCTTACGGCGAGCATGCCCAGCAGGTCTAGGGGAACGGCGGCGCTTGCCTGGGCGCCCAGTTTGCCGCTGGCGAGGGTGTAGATGGTGTCGCCGTCGTTGGTGGTGTGCGTGGGACGGATGGCGTGTGCGTAGGCGTCTGCGGCCATCTGGGAGACCTTGGTGGCTTGTGCCTTAGTGAGTTCCACGTTGGTGACGATGCAGCTGATGGTGGTGTTGGTGCGGTCGAGCGGCATCTGCATGGATCCGGCGGCGGCAAAGGCTGCGAGTTCCATGTCGACGATCTGGTCGCTATCGGCCGCGGCGCGCATACCGGCGACCCACTCGCCGGTGAAGGGGTCGACAACGTTGCCGCAGGCGTTGACCGAGACCACGGCGCCCACCTTGATGGGGCCGAGTGCCACGGCGGCAGCTCCAAGGCCGGCCTTCATGCAGGTGGCGGGCCCCATGAGCTTACCCACGGTGGCGCCCGTGCCGGCGCCTACGTTGCCCTGTTCGAGCTTGGTGGGGGTGTGGTCGAGTGCTTCGCACACGGCGGCGATGCCGGCCTCAATGTCGGGGCGCACGGTGGGGTCGCCAAAGGCAAGGTCGAAGATGCAGCTGGAGCACACGATAGGCACCTGCGTGGGGCCGACGGGAAGGCCGATGCCGCGGCTCTCAAGCTCGCGAGCGACGCCGCTTGCAGCCTCGAGGCCAAAGGCCGATCCGCCCGAAAGGCAGACGGCGTGGACCTTGTCGACGGTGTTCTCAGGTCGCAGCAGGTCGGTTTCGCGCGAAGCGGGAGCACCGCCGCGAACGTCAACACCGCCGGTGGCGCCCTCGGGTGCCACGATTACGGTGCAACCGGTGCCGGCCTCCTCGTCCGTATAGTTGCCATAGCAAAAGCCATCGACATCGCAGACGTCAATGGCCTCGAGCAGTGTATCCATGTTTAACTCCTATCGGTTTTCCGCCGCGCCTTGTGCCCGGTCGGGATCCATACGGTACGCCAAAATTGTAGGCGCCGGGGGATACCCAGCGCCAGATGCAATTACGAGAGTTTTTGAATCGCGCGCGCGACGCGGGCGATGGGTAGGCCCACCACGTTATAGAAGTCGCCCGAAATATCGTGCACGAGCATGCGTCCTCCTGTGCCCTGAATGCCGTAGGCGCCGGCCTTGTCCATGGGCTCACCCGAGGCGACGTAGTGCTCGATCTGCTCGTCGGTGAGCTCGTAGAACGTCACGTCGGTCACATCGACAAAGGACAGGCTTTCGGCGGCATGCGGGGCGGCCGTATCGCCTGCCTTAACGATGCAGACGCCGGTTGCGACCTGGTGCGTGCGGCCCGAAAGCTCACGGAGCATAGTGCGCGCCTCGTCCTCGGTTGCCGGCTTGCCCAGAATCTTGCCGTCAAAGGTGACGATGGTGTCGGCCGCGACCGTCAGCTCATTGGGCTCGGCATACTCGGCAGCAACGGCAGCCGCCTTGGCGCGTGCCAAGCGCTCGACAAGCGTGAGCGGGGCCTCGCCATCAAAGGGCGTTTCGTCGATATCCGCGGGAATCACGCGAATGTTGTAGCCTGCCTCGCGCATCAGCTCTATGCGGCGCGGCGATTGCGAAGCCAAAATCATAGTTGGATGCCCTCGGCGACCTTCTCGACGGCCTTGTCGCCGGCGAGCGTGCGCAGCAGCTCCAATGCAAAGGGGAGGGACTGTGCCATGCCGCTGGCAGTGATGATGTTGCCGTCTTGCGTGACCTTCTCGCCGGTATAGGCGCCTTCGGGGAAGCTTTTCTCAAAGCCAGGGAAGCACGTGGCATGGCGCCCCTCGAGCAGGTCGAGCTCGCCCAGGATAAACGGGGCGGCGCAGATGGCGGCGACGTGCTTGGTTGCGGCGAACTCGCAGACCACGTCGCAGACGCGCTGATCTGCGCGCAGGTTGGTGGCACCGGGCAGGCCGCCGGGCAGCACGACGCAGTCGTACTCGTCAAAGTTGATCTCATCAAAGAGCGCATCGCAGGTCACGGGGATCTGCAGCGAGCTTACGACCTCGCGCGTGGGCATGATCGAGACGAGCGTGGCACGCACGCCGCCGCGACGCATGACATCGACCATGGTCAAGCATTCAATAGTTTCAAAGCCATCGGCGGCGAGAACGGCAACGCTGGGCATGAGGGTTCCTTTCATAGGCGGCATACAATTAGCCGTCTTATACCCCGAAGACCTCCGCTTGCCACGCTCGATTTCCCAATGATTTTCTGAGCAATGATTAAGCGGCTAGTTGCGCCTAAGGTGGACGACGGTCTCGCAGTGGAAGGTTTGTGGGAACAGGTCGACTGGCGTGATCTTTACGGGGGAGAAGGTGCCTTCTTCGACAAAGCGTTTGAGATCGCGCGCCAGGGTGGCCGGGTCGCAGCTCACGTAGGCGACATCGCGGGCACTCGTGCTGGCGATGAGGTCGATGGCCTCGGGCGCCAGGCCCGCGCGTGGCGGATCGACCACCAGGACATCGGCGTCCTGGTCGGGGAACTCGCGCACGGCATCGCCGCCGATGACGTCGACGTTGTCGAGCTTGTTGATCTCCAGGTTGCGACGCAGGTCGCGCACGGCCGGACCGTAGGCCTCGACGGCAGCGACAAAGTCGCAGCGGCGGGCGAGCGGCAGGGTAAAGGTGCCGGCACCGCAGTACAGGTCCACGGCCAGCTCGTCTTCCTGCGGGTCGAGGGCGTCCATAACGAGCTCGATCAAAATCTCGGCACCCTTGGTGTTGACTTGGAAGAACGACGGAGCGGACAGGCGCATCTGGCCTTCGGCGATGTTCTCGGTCCACGAGCCCTCGCCGGCGAGCATCTCTACCTTAGAGACGCGGCGGGCCTTCTTCTCGCCCTTGCTCATCACGCGCACCACGCTTGTGGGGTGCGCGGCGTCTGCCAGCACGCGCGAGACTTGCGAGCGCGGGAAGGAACCCGTGGGCGTCCAGAGTGCGACTTCGAGCGCCTTAGTGCGGCGCGAGGCGCGAATGCCCACGCGCTCGAGGCCCAAATCATGGCTGCCGCTTAGATAGTTGAGTGCGCCGACGACCGATTTGAGCGCCTTGGGAAAACGCTTATCGAACAGCGGGCACGCATCGACGGTCACGATCTTGCTGGGGTCGACACCGTGCATGCCAAGGCGCACGCGACCGTTGACGACGGTCGGTTCGAGCTCGATTTTATTGCGGTAGCCCCAGTCGTCCTTGGTGTGGCGGATGGGCTGCACCAGCTCATCGACCTGCTCAGGAGCGAACTTGCCAATGCGTTTGAGCGTGGAGCGCAGGTTTTGCTCCTTGGCGGCGAGCTGTGCCGTGCGTGAGAGATTGCCCCACGAGCAGCCGCCGCAGATGCCCACGAAGGGGCAGGGAGGCTGAATGCGATCGGGGCTTGGCTCCAGAATCTCGGTGGTGCGGGCACGCATGAATGACTTGCCGTCCTGCACGACCTCGGCCTCGACGGTGTCGCCTGCCACGGCGCCCTGCACAAAGACGGCCTTGCCGTTGTCGGCGTGCGCCAGCCCATCGGCGCCGTAGGTCATCGATTCTATAGTGAGCTTCATATCCCTGCCTGTCATTCGCGTTGTTGTCCGCACCATGGTAGCAGGGAAAAGCGCCCCGCATCCGAGACTTTCCTCAAATGCGGGGCGCTTCTACAAACGTCTATTTCGTCTTGCCGGTAATGAGCGTCTTAAGACCCAGGCCGATCAGACCCAGTCCCATGCGCACGCGACCGGGGCGATGGCGCTCGATGGCCTTGGTCTTGCCAGCGGGCTTCTCGCGGCGGGCACTCGTCTCGGGTGCGGGTTTGGTGACCTGCGGCTCGGGCTGAGGTGCAGGTGCAGGCTCGGGCTCAATGACGGTCGCCTGGACCTTCTGAACCTCGGGCGCTTTCTCCACGGCGGGCTCTGCGGCAGCCACGGGTTCATTCACCGGGGGAGCGGCAACCGTTTCCGGTTTGGCAACTGCCCCATGTTCAACCTCGGCCTGAATAGCTTCTTCGGCCACGCGTTCCTTCTCCTGTGCGCGCTGCTGCCCGGCGGACTCGGCGTTGCGATAGGCACGCTCCAGCAGAGCTTCCTGCGAGTTGAAGGGCTTCTCGTCCTCTTTGCGCTCCACGGGGACCCAGGTGCCGTCGCTCGTGAGGCTGCGTGCCTTTACGTTGTCGCGCAGCTGCATGCCCATGTATTCGTGCACCAGGGCGCGGCAGGTGGGGTCGAGCACGGGGAAGGCGATCTCCACGCGGTGCTCGGTGTTGCGCGTCATCATGTCGGCCGAGCTCAGATAGATCATGTCCGAGTCCACGCCAAAGGCGTAAACGCGCGCATGCTCCAAAAAGCGTCCGACGATAGAACGGACATGCACGTTCTCGGTCTTGCCCGGAACGCCCGGCTTGAGGCACGAGATGCCGCGGATGATCATGTCTACGCGGACTCCTGCGCACGATGCCTCAGCGATCTTGTCGATGACCTCGCGGTCGGTGAGCGAGTTGAGCTTAAAGAACACACGGGCGGGCTCGCCAGCGAGGGCACGCTGGATCTCGCGATCCAGGCCGCGCATAATGAGTGGCTTCAGGCCGACCGGCGCCACGCCCAGGAAGCGGTAATCGCCGCGCAGGTTGCCCAGCGACAGGTTGCGGAAGAACAAGTTGGCGTCCTCGCCGATGCCGGGATGGGCGGTCATGAGCATAAAGTCGCTGTAGAGCTTGGCCGTCTTCTCGTTAAAGTTGCCGGTGCCCAACAGCGTCAGGCGTGTAAGCGCCATGCCCTCGCGATAGGTGAGCTGGCAGATCTTGGAGTGGCACTTAAAGCCTTCGGAGCCGTAGATGACGGTGCAGCCTGCCTCTTCCAGACGCTCGGCCCACTCGATGTTGTTCTGCTCGTCGAAGCGGGCGCGGAGCTCCATGAGCACCGTGACCTCTTTGCCGTTCTCGGCGGCATCGATCAGCGACTCGCACAGGCGGCTCTGCTTGGCCACGCGGTAGAGCGTGATGCGCAGCGAGATGCACTCGGGGTCGTAGGCGGCCTCGTGTACCAGATCCAGGAAGGGGTTCATGGCCTCATAGGGATAAAAGAGCAGTTTGTCGTGCCGAAGCACCTGCTCGCGGATGGAACGGGACATATCGATGGTGGGGTTGGGCTGCGGCTTAAATGGCGTAAAGAGCAGCTCGTTGCGCAGGTGCTCGGGAATCTTGCCCTCAATGCCAAAGACATAGCCCAGGTTGAGCGGGATATCGCAGGTAAAGACCGAACGACGCGAGAGCTCGAGCGCCTTGCGGATAGTCTTGAGCGTTGGCTTTTCGAGCGAGCCCGATACGGCGAGCACCACCGGCTGCAGGCGCAGGCGCTTCTTGAGGATGCGCTTCATGTGCTGGCGGTAATCCTCTTCCTCCTCGACGCCCTCGCCGTCCGGGTCGATGTCGGCGTTGCGGGTGACGCGGATGAGCGCGCGGTCGAGCGGCTTATAGGAGCCAAAGCAGCTGTCCAGGCAGGCGAGGATGACGTCCTCGAGCAAGATGTAGGAGTAGGTGCCGGTGGGCGAGGGGATCTCGACCACGCGGTTCATCGAGGCGGGAATCTCGATCAGGCCCAGCAGACTTTCCTCGTCGGTGACGCCGTCCAGGCCGCACGCCAGGTAGAGCGCGCCGTTGCGCAGGTTGGGGAAGGGGTGGCGCGGGTCGATCACCAGCGGTGAGATGACCGGCGACACGTAGGCCTGGAAGTAGCGGGTTACAAAGGTGCGCTCCTCGGGCGTAAGCGAATCGACACGCGCGCGGTGAACGCCCAGGGTGTCGAGCTTGCCCTCGATGTTCTTAAAGATGGACTCCCAACGGGTAAGGAGCCCGGGCATTTCGGCCATGACAGCATCGACCTGTTCGGAGGCGGTCATATTGCTCTTGTTGTCGACAGGCTGTTTTTTGAGCTCTGCCAGATCGGACAGGCCGCCCACACGCACCATGAGAAACTCGTCGAGGTTTGACTCGAAGATCGAGACGAACTTAAGGCGCTCGAACAGCGGCACGGACTCATCAAAAGCCTCGTCGAGCACACGGTTGTCAAAGCGCAGCCAGCTGAGCTCTCGGTTCTGCGTGTACGAGAAGTCGCGCGGCGGTTTGCGCAGCTTTGCGGCGGCTTGCTTTTTTTCGATTTTGCTCGGCATATGCATCTGTCCGTTCAGTCCCCGCAGGGGACGGTAGCCTAACCCTATTCACTATTGTCTCAATTTAGTCGACTTGTGGCACGGACGTATTGTGCGAACGGTATCTTTACCTACTTCTTACGCCGTCAAGGCATGCAACTAACTGCCCGACTCGTTTTGAAAACAATCTATATCCATACTCAACTGGTGAGGATGTATGAATAAGAATGATTGCGAGCTGAATATAATCGAATCCAAATTGAATCATGGACAAACGACATATATATGCAGAAAACCGTTTTAGCTATGCAATTCCTAAGCATGAAAATATTTGTGCAATCTAGCTTAATTCCTTAGAAAAAAGAACATTTACCTTTGAAAACCTGCTTTAGAGAACCGAAGTGCATCATGGGGGAATCATATGCGATATACCGTTCATCGCACTTTGCTGACCGTTCGGGGGCGAGGTGGAATTGCAGGTGGTTTTTGGATATAACTAGAGCTGTCAGCAAGCAGCGTCCCATACGGAGGGGCGCTGATACATTCGGCCAGTAAGGCCCGAAAGAAAGGTAGGAGGCCATGACGAAAGGTCTGCACGTGCCTTCCGAGATCGGCAAGCTCAGGAAGGTCTGCCTGCACCGTCCCGGCGACGAGCTCCTCAACCTGCCGCCCGACGAGCTCGAGCGACTCCTGTTCGACGACGTCCCGTTCCTGGAGGTCGCGCAGCAGGAGCACGACACCTTCGCCCAGATCCTGAGGGACCAGGGCGTGGAGGTCCTCTATCTCGAGAACCTCGTCGCCGAGGTGTTCGACCAGGTCCCCGGCGCCCGCGCCGAGTTCACCGACCAGTACATCGCCGAGGCCGGCATCCGCGGCCAGCACATGCCGCAGATCGTCCGCGAGAAGCTGGACTCCATCGAGGACAACCTCGAGTTCGTCAAGAAGACCATGGCCGGCATGACCAAGTCCGAGATCGACATGCCCCTCACGGCGTCCACGACCCTCGACTCCCTGGTCAACTCCGAGTCCGAGTCCGACCTGATCATCGACCCGATGCCCAACCTCTACTTCACCCGCGACCCGTTCGCGGTCGTCGGCGAGGGCGTCAACCTCAACCGCATGTACTCGGTCACCCGCAACCGCGAGACCCTGTACGGCAAGTACGTCTTCAAGTACCACCCCGACTACAAGGACGTCTCGCTGTACTTCCGCCGCGACTGCCAGTTCCACACCGAGGGCGGCGACGTGCTGAACATCAACGAGAAGACCCTCGCCGTCGGCATCTCCCAGCGCACCCAGGCCGCCGCGATCGACGTCATGGCCCAGAACATCTTCTGGAACTCCGACTCCAAGGTCGAGCGCATCCTGGCCTTCGACATCCCGGTCTCGCGCGCCTTCATGCACCTCGACACGGTCTTCACCCAGATCGACGTCGATAAGTTCACGATCCACCCCGCCATCATGGGCACCCTGCGCGTCTACGAGCTGACCGCCGGCAAGAACCCGGGCGACGTGAACATCCGCCTGATCGAGGACACCCTCGAGCACGTCCTGGAGGACGCCACCGGCGTCGACCAGGTCAAGCTGATCCCCTGCGGCGGCGGCGACCCGATCGCGGCCTCCCGCGAGCAGTGGAACGACGGCTCCAACACCCTGTGCGTCGAGCCCGGCAAGATCTGCGTCTACGCCCGCAACACCGTCACCAACGACGTGCTGTACAAGGAGGGCCTGGACCTTCTCGTCGTGCCCTCCGCCGAGCTCTCCCGCGGCCGCGGCGGCCCGCGCTGCATGAGCATGCCCTTCTGGCGCGAGGACCTCTAAGGTCTTCAAGGACCCGTACAGGTCATAATACATACATCTAGCTGCCATTAGATGTCTTCCATTGGGGCGGTGCGGGTTTTCGCACCGCCCCAATCTTGTATGAGGAACGTCAACACGGTTGGATGACTGCTTTTGTAAGGAGCTTGGCCATGGGCATCAAGACGATTGGCGTTGAGGAATGGCTCAACGTTTGGGAGAAGAGCGCCACGTGGGACATCGCCCAGTCGACGATCTCGTCGCTCACCATGGGCGAGCTGCGCGCGCTCGATGAGCAGGACGGCGCCACGTTCTACGAGCGCCTGGACCGCGAGAAGATGAACTACGGCTGGATCGAGGGCTCGCCGGAGTTTAAGGCCGAGGTTGCCAAGCTGTATCGTCGGGAGGTCAAACCCGATCACATTCTGCAGACCAATGGCTGCACGGGCGCTAACCTCAACGCCATCATGGCTGTGGTCGAGCCCGGCGACCACGTTATCGCCGAGTGGCCCACCTACGCGCCGCTCTACGAGATTCCGCGCACGCTGGGCGCCGAGGTCGAGTATTGGGAGCTTCGCGAGGAACTCGGCTGGAAGCCCGATATCGAGGAACTCAAGAGCTTGGTGCGCCCCAACACCAAGCTTATCTGCATAAACAACGCATCGAACCCCATCGGTACGGTGCTCGATGCCGGTATGCTCGGTCAGATTGCCGAGATCGCCCGCTCGGTGGGCGCCTATGTGCTGTGCGACGAGGTGTACCTGCCGCTTGAAAACACTGAGTCCTTTATGTCGATGGTCGACGTGTACGAGAGGGCCATTGTCACCAACTCGTTGTCGAAGACCTATTCGACGCCTGCGGCCCGCGTGGGCTGGGTCGTGGCAGACGAAGAGATATCCAACCGCATCCGCACCTATCGCGATTACACCATGATCTGCGGCGGTGTGTTCAACGACGCCCTGGCGACCTATGTGCTTGAACACAAGGATAAGATCCTCGAGCGCAATCGCAAGATCGTGTTTGACAACCGCGATATCGCGCAGGCTTGGATCGATACACAGCATCGCGTTTCCTGGACGGCCCCACAGGGCGTGTCTACCTCGTTTATCCAGCTTGATATTCCCGAGGACGACGAGGAGTTCTGTAAGCGCCTGCTGTCCGAGAGGGGAGTGCTGCTGGTACCCGGCAGCCGCTTTGAGCTTCCCTGTGGCGCACGCCTGGGCTACTGCGCGAGCGAGGACGTTCTGCGTGAGGGCCTGAGGCTTTTGGACGAGGCGCTGGCGGAGTTTGATCGCTAGGATTCCGATGGTCTTCGAGGGCCTTATCTAAATTGGCCGAAGATAATCGAAAATGGACCCGTTTCCCTAGGGGAAGCGGGTCCATTTTTCTATACCGAGAAGTCAAGTTGTTACAAATGGGGCCGTAAAGCGAGGCGGTATCCGCTGGGCCTTATACTGAGTTTCCGGTGAACGGTATCAAGCGTCTGGTAAACGGTAATTTATTTATCAGAAATGAATAGGACAAACTTTTTTCTGAATAAAAATGAAAATGGTTGAGACGCGGTGTGAACCGCTAATTCTATTCATAGCTTTATTGGAAATATGCAATTTGAGGATGGTTTAACAAAGTTTAGTTCCATTTGATTTTAGGATTAAAACGCGTTTAAGCACGTAAATACGCTTTATTAAGATGAAGTGTGCCATGCGTGAAGTATATGTGTATGCCGTTCACCCCCCTATAAAAAACCGTTCGGGGGCAAGGTGGAAGTATGAGCTGATTTTGGATATAAATATGTTGTCAGCAATAACGCCTCACACGGAGGGGCGCTAACGAATCGGCCCTGACAAGGGCCCGAAAGAAAGGTAGGAGGCCATGACGAAAGGTCTGCACGTGCCTTCCGAGATCGGCAAGCTCAGGAAGGTCTGCCTGCACCGTCCCGGCGACGAGCTCCTCAACCTGCCGCCCGACGAGCTCGAGCGACTCCTGTTCGACGACGTCCCGTTCCTGGAGGTCGCGCAGCAGGAGCACGACACCTTCGCCCAGATCCTGAGGGACCAGGGCGTGGAGGTCCTCTATCTCGAGAACCTCGTCGCCGAGGTGTTCGACCAGGTCCCCGGCGCCCGCGCCGAGTTCACCGACCAGTACATCGCCGAGGCCGGCATCCGCGGCCAGCACATGCCGCAGATCGTCCGCGAGAAGCTGGACTCCATCGAGGACAACCTCGAGTTCGTCAAGAAGACCATGGCCGGCATGACCAAGTCCGAGATCGACATGCCCCTCACGGCGTCCACGACCCTCGACTCCCTGGTCAACTCCGAGTCCGAGTCCGACCTGATCATCGACCCGATGCCCAACCTCTACTTCACCCGCGACCCGTTCGCGGTCGTCGGCGAGGGCGTCAACCTCAACCGCATGTACTCGGTCACCCGCAACCGCGAGACCCTGTACGGCAAGTACGTCTTCAAGTACCACCCCGACTACAAGGACGTCTCGCTGTACTTCCGCCGCGACTGCCAGTTCCACACCGAGGGCGGCGACGTGCTGAACATCAACGAGAAGACCCTCGCCGTCGGCATCTCCCAGCGCACCCAGGCCGCCGCGATCGACGTCATGGCCCAGAACATCTTCTGGAACTCCGACTCCAAGGTCGAGCGCATCCTGGCCTTCGACATCCCGGTCTCGCGCGCCTTCATGCACCTCGACACGGTCTTCACCCAGATCGACGTCGATAAGTTCACGATCCACCCCGCCATCATGGGCACCCTGCGCGTCTACGAGCTGACCGCCGGCAAGAACCCGGGCGACGTGAACATCCGCCTGATCGAGGACACCCTCGAGCACGTCCTGGAGGACGCCACCGGCGTCGACCAGGTCAAGCTGATCCCCTGCGGCGGCGGCGACCCGATCGCGGCCTCCCGCGAGCAGTGGAACGACGGCTCCAACACCCTGTGCGTCGAGCCCGGCAAGATCTGCGTCTACGCCCGCAACACCGTCACCAACGACGTGCTGTACAAGGAGGGCCTGGACCTTCTCGTCGTGCCCTCCGCCGAGCTCTCCCGCGGCCGCGGCGGCCCGCGCTGCATGAGCATGCCCTTCTGGCGCGAGGACCTCTAAGTCTTTCCGTTTCCGGTGCGGTCCCCCTACAACCGCACCGGCTTCGCCCGTTAAACGGGCACCACTAATACTTACGTAATTCATTTCTTCGAAAGGAATCAAACCATGGGTGTTAACCTCTCCGGCCGTAGCTTCCTCAAGCTTCTCGACCTCACCACCGAGGAGATCGAGTACCTGCTCAAGCTCTCCAAGAACTTCAAGGATATGAAGCGCGCTGGCGTTCCGCACCGCTATCTCGAGGGCAAGAGCATCGTTCTGCTCTTCCAGAAGACCTCTACTCGTACCCGCTGCGCCTTCGAGGTCGGCGGCATGGATCTGGGCATGGGCGTCACCTACCTCGATCCGGGTTCGTCGCAGATGGGCAAGAAGGAGTCCATCGAGGACACCGCCCGCGTTCTCGGCCGCATGTATGACGGCATCGAGTTCCGTGGCTTTGCCCAGGATGACGTCGAGGAGCTCGCTGCTAAGTCCGGCGTGCCCGTGTGGAACGGCCTGACCACTGAGTGGCATCCCACCCAGATGCTCGCCGACATCCTGACCGTCCAGGAGAACTTCAACTACGACATCAAGGGCAAGACCCTCGTCTTCATGGGCGACTGCAAGAACAACGTCGCTCGCTCCCTCATGGTTGTCTGCTCCAAGCTCGGCATGAACTTCGTGGCCTGCGGCCCCGAGGAGTGCATGCCCGCTGACGACGTCATCGAGGCCTGCAAGCCCATCGCCGAGGCTAACGGCTGCACCATCAAGCTGACCACCGACGTCAAGGACGGCGTCACCGGTGCCGACGTTATCTACACCGACGTGTGGGTCTCCATGGGC
Source organism: Collinsella sp. CLA-ER-H2 (assembly GCF_040092405.1). Lineage (NCBI taxonomy): Bacteria > Bacillati > Actinomycetota > Coriobacteriia > Coriobacteriales > Coriobacteriaceae > Collinsella > Collinsella sp. CLA-ER-H2. Next base: position 118,517 of record NZ_JBBNLO010000002.1, on the reverse strand, counting down.
GAGCCCGACGAGGTCTGGGCCGAGCGCATCGCTCAGCTCACCCCGTATCGTGTTACCTCCGAGGTCATGGCTATGGCCAACCCGGGTGCCATCTTCCTGCACTGCCTGCCCAGCTTCCACGACACCAACACCACCATTGGCGCCGAGAAGTGCGAGCAGTTCGGCATCACCGAGCAGGAGGTCACCGACGAGGTCTTCGAGAGCCCCGCTTCCAAGGTCTTCGACGAGGCCGAGAACCGCATGCACACCATTAAGGCTGTCATGTACGCCACGCTCAAGTAAGAGCATCTAGCATCTCGCTCGGGGTGTATTGCTGCACACCCCGAGCGGTTTTATCTGGTAATAATCTCGCATCAAGCGGCAGGCACGGCACGGAAGAGCCGCTTCTGGCGAGATCAGTAAATGATTTATGAAGGGGGGATGAGAACTATGACTGAGACCGCTAAGAAAAAGCGCGGTATGCCTTCATCGTTCACCATTCTTCTTGCTCTGCTGGCAATTGTTGCAGTGATTACCGTTATCGTCTCCGGCACGTCCGGCGGCGCGGTTACTGCCGCCCGTCTGAGCGATTTCTGCACCGCCCCGATTAAGGGCTTCGCTGACGCTCTGCCCGTCTGCCTCTTCGTTATGATCCTGGGCGGCTTCCTCGGCATGATGACCGAGACCGGCGCTCTGGACAACGGCATCGCCGTTCTGGTGCAGAAGCTTAAGGGCAACGAGATTATGCTCATTCCCGTGCTGATGCTCATCTTCTCCCTCGGTGGTACCACCTATGGTATGTGCGAGGAGACCGTTCCCTTCTACGCCCTGCTCGCCGCTACCATGATGGCCGCTGGCTTCGACCCCATGGTCGGTGCCGCTACCGTCCTGCTCGGCGCTGGCTGCGGCTGCCTGGGCTCCACGGTTAACCCGTTCGCCGTCGGCGCTGCCGTCGACGCTCTGACCGGCGTTGGCATTGAGGTCAACCAGTCCATCATCATCGGCCTCGGTGCCGTCCTGTGGATTGTCACTACCGCTATGTCCATCTTCTTCGTGATGAGCTACGCCAAGAAGGTCAAGGCTGACAAGGGTTCCACCATCCTGTCGATGCAGGAGCTCAAGGACGCCGAAGAGGCTCACGGCAAGGCTGCTTCCGAGGTCCACAAGGAGGTCAAGCTCACCGGTCGTCAGAAGGGTGTTCTGATCGCCTTCGCCTTCACCTTCGTCGTCATGATCGTCGGCTTCATTCCGCTGGCCGACCTCAACGAGGGCGTCGCCAACTTCTTCGACGCTGGCGCTGTCTACGACGCCGACGGTAACGCCGTCGTCCAGGGCTGGTCTGCCCTGATCACCGGCCTGCCCATTGGCCAGTGGTACTTCGACGAGGCTTCCACCTGGTTCTTCCTCATGGCCGTCCTGATCGGTATCATCGGTGGCCTGTCCGAGAAGCAGATCGTTAACACCTTCATCACCGGCGCTGCCGACATGATGTCCGTTGTTCTCGTCATCGCCCTCGCCCGTGGTATCTCCGTCCTCATGGCTAACACCGGCCTCGATGTCTTCGTCCTCGACGCTGCCGCCAATGCCCTGGCTGGCCTGTCCGGCGTGATCTTCGCTCCCATGAGCTTCCTGGTCTACTTCGGCCTGTCCTTCCTGATCCCCTCGACCTCCGGTATGGCCACCGTCTCCATGCCCATCATGGGACCGCTGGCTGTTAAGCTCGGCTTCTCGCCTGAGGTCATGGTCATGATCTTCTCCGCCGCCATCGGTGTCGTGAACCTGTTCACCCCGACCTCCGGCGCCATCATGGGCGGTCTCGCCCTGGCCAAGATCGAGTGGACGACCTGGCTCAAGTTTGCCCTTAAGCTCATCGTTGCTCTCTCCGTCGTCTGCGCCATCATCCTGACCGTCGCCTGCGTGTTGATCTAAGTACCCAACGGGTACCCCACGGAAACCTTGACGATCCTGTAGAGGATCACCTGGTCATCGTCTGTCCGGTGGGGTAAACCCACCGGTAGACTCCTACCTTTAGCCCCCTTCCGTTCCGTGCGCGGGAGGGGGCGCTCTTGTGTTCCGGCGTTTTACCAAACGCCGGAACCACTCGACGCTGCAAGCCCGCCAGAGCGGCAATCTGACGTTCAATCGTCGGGCATGGCCAAAAGGCCTATGCCCTCCTCTTTCACGTCACCTTGCTCGCTCTGGCGGGCTTTCGCTGACTTTTGCTCCACCTGCGGCGCTGCCATTGTTGGTGTTATGGGGCGGTGCAATGGGGTCAGGTTAGTTTGCACCAAATATGTCCGACAAGAGGTTTGACGGATGTTTGGTTGGTGCCTGTTGATGGTCTGGGTATCGGGGAGGGCGGGCTCCGTTATAATCGCCTAGAACATTAAATGGAAACGGGACGGGAGCCATATATGCGCCAGGGTTTCGACAACGCGAAGTATATCGAGCTGCAGGCTGCTCACATTAAGGAGCGCATCTCGCAGTTTGGTGGCAAGCTCTATTTGGAGTTTGGCGGTAAGCTGTTCGATGACTATCATGCGAGCCGCGTGCTGCCGGGTTTTGAACCGGACAGCAAGTTCCGCATGCTCAAGAGCATCGCCGACGATGTCGAGGTTATCATCGCGATCAACGCGAACCACATCGAGAAAAACAAGGCTCGTGGTGACCTCGGCATTACCTATGACGAGGATGTGCTGCGCCTGGTTGACCTGTTTCGCGGCAACGGCTTTGCTGTCGCGGCTGTGGTCATCACCCAGTACGCCGGCCAGCCCGCTGCCGATGTGTTCCGCAACCGTCTGAACGCGCTCGGTATTCCCGCCAAGCTGCACTATCCCATCGAGGGGTATCCGCACGATGTCGATCTGATCGTGTCCGACGATGGCTACGGCAAGAACGAGTTTGTCGAGACCACCCGACCGCTCGTCGTGGTCACTGCCCCCGGTCCTGGCTCGGGCAAGCTTGCCACCTGCCTGTCTCAGCTCTATCACGAGCACAAGCATGGCACGGCCGCCGGCTATGCCAAGTTCGAGACCTTCCCTGTCTGGAATCTTCCTCTGACGCATCCGGTCAATATTGCCTACGAGGCCGCCACGGCTGACCTCGACGACGCCAATATCATCGATTCGTTCCACCTTGAGGCCTACAACAAGACCACGGTCAACTACAACCGCGACGTCGAGGCCTTCCCGGTAGTCCGTGCCCTGATGGAAAAGATCCTGGGCAAGAGCCCCTACCAGAGCCCCACGGACATGGGCGTCAATATGGTCGGTTTTGCCATTACCGATGACGATGCCTGCCGCGACGCTTCCAAGATGGAGATCGTCCGCCGCTACTTTACCGCGGTCGAAAATGTGCGCCGTACCGGCGTGGGCGATGAGCAAGTCGACCGTCTCAAGATCATTATGAAGAAGGCCGGTATCGACAAGAATTACTCGCCGGCACGCTCGGCCGCCCTTACCAGGGAGCAGCTGACGGGTGGCCCCGTAGGCGCCATGGTCATGCCCGATGGCTCCGTGGTGACCGGCAAGACTTCCACGCGCCTGGGCGCCGCGAGCTCGCTCATCATGAATGCACTTAAGCATGTCTCGGGCGTTGACCTTGAGCTCGAGGTCATTAGCGATGAGGCGATCGAGCCTATCAGCAAGCTCAAGACGCATTTCCTGGGTAGCAAGAACCCGCGCCTGCACACCGACGAGACGCTTATGGCGCTCTCGATCACCTCGGCAACGAGCGAGACGGCGGCCCGCGTCCTTTCGGGCCTGGAGCAGCTGCGTGGCTGCGATGCCTTCTTTAGCGTGATCATCTCGCCGACGGACGAGACGGTGCTGCGCAAGCTGGGCGTCAACGTGTGCTGCGAGCCCAAGTTCGAGCGCCGTGGTTTCTTCCACCGCTAAGCCTGGATAAATTGGTCTGAAAGGGGCGCATCGGGTATACATTCGGTGCGCCCCTTTATCAACAAAGCTACCGTTTAACCTAAAATTAGCCCGTTTACCTGCCTATAAGTGATTTGGGCGGTATACAATAACCCTAATTGTTTCATCCTTTTGCGGGGATGCCGCATGATGGATGTTGCCGGCCATCATGGGGTGTGCCGGTCGCGCACGGTGCAAGTGATGTCCGTGCTCGGTTTGAGGAGGCTGCCATGGCTGGCAAGGGTCGTGCGAGTGTCAACGATATGAAGCGTGTCGAGGTGCAGGTGCTGATGGAGATCGCACAGCAGTCCGAAGACAACGGCGGATTTTATGGCTTTTCGCGCAAGACGCTTGCCGAGCGTGTGGGGGTGTCTCCGTATCGCGCCCGCGCGGCAATTGAACGTCTGGAATCCGAAGACATCATCGAGGTCGTCTCGCGCTACAGCGACGACGGCGGCCAGCTCGCAAATGGTATTTGTCTCACGGAGCGTGGCGAGTGGTATCTAGAGGGCATCCGTGCCGGTATGCTCGTGCAGGACTTGATCAAGGACTAATTCGCCGATCGATAACAAGGCGCATTCATAGTCGAAACGACGCCGCCTGGGCAACCGGACGGCGTTTTGTTTCGAGATGGAGAAATGCGATTGCGCGTAAGAAAAATTGCGTGCGGCGCGCGTCGCGAGTATTACAATGAAGACCCGTAAGATGTGTATGGACAACTTCTACGGGAAGCGCAGGTAACTCAATATGACCAAGCATGTGTTCGTGACCGGCGGCGTGGTTTCGTCTCTGGGCAAGGGTATTACCGCGGCCTCGCTGGGCCGTCTACTCAAGTCGCGCGGCTACAAGGTAACGATGCAAAAGGCCGACCCGTATCTGAACGTCGACCCCGGTACCATGAGCCCGTTCCAGCATGGTGAGGTCTTTGTGACCGAGGACGGCTACGAGTCCGATCTGGACCTGGGTCACTACGAGCGCTTTATTGACGAGAACCTGACCCGCGATTCCAACTTTACGACTGGTGCCATCTATAAGAGCCTGATCGCCCGTGAACGTCGCGGTGACTTTTTGGGCGGCACCGTGCAGGTGATTCCGCACGTCACGAACGCCATTAAGGATAAGTTCCGTCGTATTGAGGAGCAGACCGGCTCCGACGTGGTCATCACTGAGTTGGGCGGCACCATCGGCGACATCGAGTCGCAGCCGTTTGTCGAGGCCATTCGCCAGTATCGCAAGGAGGCCGGCCCCGAGAACGTCTGCTACATCCACGTGTCGCTCGTCCCCTATATCGCCGCCGCCCACGAGGTCAAGACCAAGCCGACGCAGCACTCCGTTAAGGAGCTCCGCAGCTTTGGTATCCAGCCCGATATTATCGTTCTGCGCTCCGACCACCATATCGACGATGCCATCCGCGGCAAGATTGCAAGCTTCTGCGACGTCGACACCGACTGTGTCTTTACCAACGAGGACTGCGCGAGCATCTACGATGTTCCGCAGCTGCTCGCCGAGCAGGACTTTGACCTGCGCATTTGCGAGCGTCTGGGTCTTGACCCGCGTGAGCGCGACATGAGTCAGTGGAACGAGTTCCTGCGCAAGCAGAACCATGCCAACCAGCACGCCGACAAGGTGAAGATCGCCGTCGTGGGCAAGTATACGCAGCTGCCCGATGCCTACCTGTCGGTTATCGAGGCCCTGCACCACGCGGGTGTGTTCTACGATCGCCACGTTGACGTGCAGCTGGTCGATGGCGAGAGCCTCGACGAGCAGAATGTCTCCGAGGTCCTGGGTGATGCCTCGGGCATCTTGGTCCCTGGCGGCTTTGGCAAGCGCGCCCTGGAGGGCAAGATCCTCGCGGCCGAGTTCGCCCGCGAGCACAAGATTCCGTATCTGGGCATTTGCCTGGGTATGCAGGTTGCCGTGTGCGAGTTCGCCCGTAACGTGGTCGGCCTTGCCGGCGCCAGCTCTTCCGAGTTCGATCCGGATGGCCCGTATAGTGTCATCGACCTGATGAGCTCGCAGGAGGACGTGACCGAGAAGGGGGGCACCATGCGTCTGGGTGCCTATCCGTGCAAGCTTGCCGCCGATACCCTCGCGCGCGAGGCATATGGCGAGGAGCTCGTCTACGAGCGTCACCGTCACCGCTTTGAGTTCAACAACGCCTTCCGTGACCAGCTCGAGGGCGCTGGTCTGGTTATCTCGGGTCTTTCGCCCGACGAGCGCCTGGTCGAGATGGTCGAGCTGCCGCGCGACGTGCATCCGTGGTATGTGGCAACCCAGGCTCATCCCGAGTTCAAGAGCCGCCCGACCAACCCGCAGCCGCTGTTCCGCGAGTTCGTGCGCGCCTCGATCGGCCAGCATGAGGGCGTCGATCGCTTGCAGGTGACGCCCAAGAACCTCGCTACGGACTAAGGGTGCCGGCGAACCAAGAACATACCGAAGCTACTCCCTCGTCGCTCGCTGTGGCGGCGGGGGAGTATCTCGATTACCTTGCGGTCGAGCGGGGTTTGGCACGCAATACGATTGCGGCCTACCGTCGTGACCTGACGACGTACTGCGCCTATCTGGAGCGGGCTGACGTTGCGTCTTTTGAAGAGGTGACCCGTCAGGTCGTGGAGGGCTTTGTTGCCGATCGCCGCGACGGAGGCTATTCCGACGCCTCGGTGGAGCGCGCGCTTGCTGCCGTGAAGGGCCTGCATGCCTTTTTGGTGTGCGATGGGGCCGTGGCCCAAAACCCGACGGCGGCGTTGCGCCTGCCCAAAAAGGCAGATCGCCTGCCGGAATACCTTTCGGTGGAGGACGTCTCGGCACTGCTCGATCAAGACTTTCCCGAGGGCGAGATGGGACTGCGCGATCACGCCATCTTGGAAGTGCTTTACGGTTGCGGCTTGCGCGTGAGTGAGCTGGTTGGGCTCGATGTGGGCGATATCCATATCGATGACGGGTTTGTCCTGGTGCGCGGTAAGGGCTCCAAGGAGCGTCTGGCCCCGTTGGTGGGAAGCGCGGCTCGTGCCTTGGCACACTATATAGGTGACGGGCGCACGCTCCTGGCCGCCCATGCTCACGGGACGGAGACCTCGGCGGTCTTTTTAAATAAGAACGGACGTCGCCTGTCGCGCCAGGCCGTGCATGCGATATGCGAGCGGTATGGGCGCCAGGTGGGGCTGGTTGGGCTCCATCCCCACACCCTGCGCCACTCCTTTGCCACCCACATGCTCGCGGGCGGTGCCGACCTGCGTGTGCTGCAGGAGATTTTGGGCCATGCCGATATTTCGACCACGCAGGTCTACACGCATGTCGACCGCACGCAACTGACCGAGGTCTATCTGGCGGCGCATCCGTTGGCACATCGCTAGCACCTCGCTGACCTGCATATTTATAAATGTTAAAGGGGACGGGCCCCAGATTGCCGAGACGCACTTTTGCGCACATGGGCAATCTGGGGCCCGTCCCATTTTTCGCCAGACACCGACGCGTTGGTGGGCCGTGTGTACCGTGGGTGGGGGAGTTTGGGGGCGATGTGAACGGTGTGTAAAGGGACGTAAAAATCGCCTCAAGGTCAACTTGAAGGTTGAGGTTCGCGGGCGTGGTTCTACAGGTGGCATCCCGCCTTTGCTGCAAACACAACATATTGTGTTTTCGAACATATGCTCGGGGGTGTTTTACAACATATTGGGGGTGGAGTGGTGGGGTGAGGTGGGGGAAGGGGTGGGGAAAGGTGTTGAAAAATGGGGCGGTTCCCCATATTATTGATGACGTCGACAGGCGGGGTGGTTCCCCGCGTACGTGCCATCTGAGTAACCGAGGGGAGGGCGCACATGGGAATGACGGGTGCATACGAGCGCAATCTCGATGCAAAAGGTCGTCTATCCCTGCCTGCACCCCTTCGTGAGGAGCTTGGAGAGCACGTTCGCGTGTTTAAAGCCCTGGATGTCGATGCTCTGTACGTGTTCTCTGCCGAGGCCTTCGATAAGTGGGTCGAAGGACTCTTCGCGGGTCGTGAGGGCCACGAGGGTTTTAACCCGCGTGACATCAACGACCAGAAGCTCATGAGGGCGATCAACAAGCGCACCACGTCGATGGATGTGGACAGCGCGGGTCGTATCGGTCTTTCTGAGTCTCTCCGCAAGCAGGCGAACCTCGACCGCGAGGTCACGGTTGTGGGCAACTACGACCACCTTGAGGTTTGGGACCGCGCTACGGCCGATGAGGACGATGATGACGAGGCCCTGCTGGACCTCTTCTTCTCGTAAGGGCAAGGCACGAGTAACGGATGGAGCGTGGGATCTTGACACAAGAATATCGGCATGAACCTGTCATGCTCGGCGAAGTGCTTGAGTCGCTGCAGCTAAAGAGCGGTTCCGTCGTCTGCGACTGCACCCTTGGCGGTGCCGGCCATTCGGTAAAGATGGCCGCGCAGGTGGGGGAGACCGGCCTTTTGCTCGGCGTCGATCAGGACGACATGGCCCTCGAGGCCGCTGGCGCCCGTCTGGACCGCGAGGTTCCCGGCGTACCGCACCAGCTGCTGAAGGGCAACTTCGGCGACTTGGACGAGCTGCTTTGCTCGGCCGAGGTGCCCGGGGTCGATGGCTTCCTGTTCGACTTGGGCGTTTCGTCGCCGCAACTCGATATCCCTGGCAGGGGCTTTTCGTACAACGAGGACGCCCCATTGGACATGCGGATGGATCCGGGTAACAACACCTTAAACGCAGCTGAGGTCATCAACACCTATAACGAACACGACCTCGCCCGGATTCTACGCGTCTATGGCGAAGAGAAGTTCGCCTCGCAGATCGCGCGTGAGATCGTGCGCCGCCGCGAGCATGAGCCGATCGAAACCACCGGTCAGTTTGTCGAGATCATCAAGGCTGGTATCCCCGCTGCCACTCGTCGGCATGGCGGACACCCGGCCAAGAAAAGTTTCCAGGCCATTCGCATCGAGGTCAATCACGAACTCGATGTGCTCGAGCGAGGGCTTGACGCCGCCACAAGGTGGCTCAACCCGGGCGGACGCATCTGCGTCATCTCGTATCACTCGCTCGAGGACCGTATCGTAAAGAACCACTTTAAGGAGATGAGCCAGGGGTGCACGTGTCCGCCGGAGATTCCGGTGTGCGTGTGCGGCAACGTGCCGATACTCAAGGTCATCACCCGCAAACCCCTGGTTGCCCAACCCGATGAGGTTGCGCGCAACCCTCGGGCGAGATCAGCCAAGATCCGCGTGGCGCAGCGTCTGTAGACGCGACCGCGCGATATTGGACCTCCCGCTCGTACCACAAACGAAGCTTAAACACACTACCAACGTACTCGGGATGGGAGGCGGCATATCATGGGCTACAACACCTCAAACGCAGCACTCGCCTATGATATGAACGCCATGCCCGCCTATCGTGAGGCACCGCAGGCCCCCGTTGCTCCCCGCGAGCAGCGCACGCCGCGCTTTGATGTCTACACGGGCGCGGGCCGTCAGGCAAACCAGGCGGTAAGCCCGGTTTTCATGAGCGTTCTTAAAACGTTTTGCATCATTGCGGCCATCTTCATGACGATCGGTGTCGCCCGTGTGGCGCTCGCCGGCGTTACGGCCCAGGTGCTCAACAGCAACGCCGCGCTTACCAACACGCTCGAGAAGGCGACCGACGAGAGCTCCGACCTGGAGGTCATGCATTCGGTCTATGGTGCCGACACGCGCATTCGCGACCTTGCGGGCGCTTATGGCATGGTGGAGCCCAGCGAGAGCGTTACACTTGATTTTTCGCAGGATGCAGCCGCGGGCGCCAGCTCGACCGCGACCGCTCAGTAACAAGACGGTAGCTGAGTATGACAAATGACTATCGCCGCGGCTCCGACGGGGGTCGCGGTTCTGGACGTCCCTCATCGCGGGGACGTTCTGGTTATCAAGGAACGGGTCGGCCATCTTACAACGCGAGGCCGTCCTATGGCAACGACCCCGCGTCGCGTCTCCGTGGCTCGAGTGGTCCTCAAATGCATAACACCAGACCGCGCAAGAGCTCGTCGACCGAATGGCTCACGGGCACGCCGCTGCCCCGTCGCAAAGCCGTCATGGGCTTTATCGGGCTTGGCTTGGGTTTAGGCGTCCTTCGCCTTGCCGACTATCAAATCGTGGAAGCCGATAAGTTACGCGACCGCGCCGATGCACGTCGCTTGCTCGCGCAGACGCTATATGCCAAGCGCGGTACCATCTACGACCGTAACGGCAACGTGCTGACGTCGTCGGTCGAATGCCGCAACATCGCCGTGAATCCTCAGCTTATCGAGGACGTTGACAAGACGGTATCGGCACTGGTCAAAGCTACGGGCATCGATAAAAAGACCTGTCGCGAGCTCGTTGAGTCGGATGGCACCTGGGTGTATATCAAACGTCAGGTGGACGAGGATGATGTCGCGGCGCTGGAGAAGAAGAACCTGCCAGGCGTGCTCTTTGAGCAGGCCATGAAGCGCGTGTACCCCTACGGCAACCTGGCATCGCAGGTGCTTGGCGTGGTAAACGTGGACAACGACGGTCTGACGGGCCTCGAAAAACAGTACAACAAGCTTTTGACCGGAACCAACGGTTCGCTGGTGCGCGAGCGGGCGAGGGACGGTAGCTATATCGCGGGCGGCGCCTATAAGAAGGTTGCCGCGGTGGACGGCGTGGACATCGTGACGACGCTCGATGTCAATATCCAGCGTGCCGCCGAGGACGCCCTGGCCGAGGCGGTCGAAAAGACCAAGGCCAAGAATGGCTCGGCCCTGGTCACCGATCCCACGACGGGCGAGATTCTGGCGGCATGCTCGTATCCGACATATGACCAGACCGATCTGGAAAACGCCAAGACCGAAGACATGAACTTGCGCCTGGTTACCGATGCCTACGAGCCCGGCTCGGTCTTTAAGACGCTCGTGGCCGGTGCCGGCTTCGATTTGGGCGCCGTGCGTTCGAGCACGTCGTTTGAGGTGCCGGCGAGCATTAAGGTTGGCGACGATACCGTTACCGACGCCGATAAGCGCGACTACACCATGACCATGGACGTGCGCGAGATGATGCGCCGTTCGTCCAATGTGGGCTTTGTCCTGGTGGGACGCAAGATCGGTGCCGATGATTTTGCCACCTATGTGGACAAGTGGGGTATCGGTCATAGCTCCGGTGTTGATTTTCCGGGTGAGAGCCTGGGCATCGTCAAGGAGCGCGACCAGTACGACGGCGCCACGCTGGGCTCGATGAGCTTTGGCCAGGCGCTGTCCGTCTCGCCGATTGAGGTCGCACGTGCCGTGGGCGGCATCGCGAACGGCGGCGTGATGATGACGCCGCACTTCTATAAGTCCAGCAAGGGCGATGAGAAGGACTGGGGCGAAGGCGAGCGTGCGATTTCGGAGGACGCTGCCGCCCAGGTGACATCGTGCATGCAGACGGTCGTGTCCGAAGGCACGGGCGTTGGCGGTGCGGTCGATGGCTATGACGTGGCGGGCAAGACCGGTACGGCCGAGCGTGCTGACGAGAACGGCGGTTACCTCAAGGAGAACTACATGTCGTCCTTTATGGGCTTTGCGCCGGCACAATCGCCCAAGGTGCTGTGCTATATCACACTCGATGGAACGCCGAGCGGCTCGGATGCCGCCGCGGTGCCATTCCAGTCCATTATGGCCAACGCGCTCGACGTGCTGGGAATCCCGCGGACGAAGTAGGGGGTTGCAATCTTGAGCGTGGTCTGCCGTTTGATCTGAAGGGTGTTCACATGCCCTGCACCACGCGCGCATGGCACTGGGATACAATACGCCGATAGCATTATTAGGTTTACAGGGGAGCTGCAATGATAGAGATCGCCGTCAACAACCTCGCGGCCTCAACGGGGGCCCGAACCGTGACGGAAGAAGTCGACCGGGTATGCCGCGGGTGCGTTATCGACTCGCGTCAGGTCGAGGAGGGGACGATCTTTGTCGCCTTCCCCGGCGAAAAGGTCGACGGCAATGATTTTGCCTCCCGTGCCATCGAGTCGGGTGCCGGTGCCGTCGTGATGACGCGCGAGCCCGATGCCGAGCTGGTTTCGTTGGCGCAGGATAAGGGATGCGCCGTCTTGCTGACCGACGACCCCGTGGAGTTCTTGCTGCGCCTGGCGCACGTATATCGCTTGGAGCTTGGCTGCCTGGTCGTCGGCATTACCGGTTCGATTGGCAAGACGACGACCAAGGACGTGCTCGCCGCCGTACTCGCCAAACGTTATCGCGTCTGGGCCACCAAGGGCAATTTCAACAACCTGATCGGCATGCCGCTCACGGTACTTTCCGCTCCGGCCGATACCGAGGTTCTGGTGCTCGAGATGGGCATGAACCATTTTCATGAGATTGAGCGCCTGTCCCAGTCTGCCAACCCCAATCTTGCCATCGTGAGCAAGATTGGAACCTCCCACATCGGTATCCTGGGCAGCCGCGAGAACATCGCCCGCGCCAAGTCCGAGATCGTCCAGGGCATGTGCGCCGCCGGCGACTTCTCGCCGTTGCTGGTTTTGGGTGGCGAGGACGACTTTACGCCGTTCATTCGCGATACGTTCGCCCAGCCTGCGGGCATTGACGTGATGCTGGCCGGCGTCTCGGACGACGACGAGGTCCGCGCACGCGACATTCGCGTCGACGACGAGGGCCATCCGGTCTTTACGCTCGACTTTGGTCAGGGCGACACGGTCGATACCATGCTGGCCATTCCCGGCGTGCAGTCCGTGCCCAATGCCGTTAAGGCCGCCGCGGTCGCCTATCGTCTGGGCGTGACGCCCGAGCAGATCGATGCCGCCTTTAGGGGCCTTACGATCACCGGTCACCGTCAGGAGATCAAGCGCGCCAAGAGCGGAGCACGCATCATCGACGACTCCTATAACGCCAGTGCCGAGTCTATGGCTGCCGGCCTCGATTTGCTGTGCTCGCTCATCTGTGACGGTTCGCGCATGGCGATCCTGGGCGAGATGGGCGAGATGGGCGACGAGGCCCCCCGCATGCATGAGCTCGTGGGCGCCTATGCCGCCGCTAAGAAGCTCGACATGCTCGCGTGCGTCGGCGGCGAGCTGGCTCAGCTCATGGCCGATGCCGCACGCATGATGGGTATGGATGAGGACCGCATCCAGGTGTTCTCCGATTATCAGCAGGTGCTCGACCGCATAGGCGGCGCGCTTGAAAATCATGATGTTGTACTGGTCAAGGGTTCCCGTTTTGTTGAGCTCGACCGCTTTGTGGAAGGTGTGTGCTAGCCCATGTTCGGCAATCCCTCGTATCCTACGTATCAGGCCTTTTTGGGACTTGGCATCGCTGCCGCCATTGCGTTGCTGCTTATGCCGTGGTGGATCAAGCTGCTGAAGGTCGAGGGTATCGGCCAACAGGTCCGAGCCGACGGCCCCAAGCGTCATTTGATTAAACAGGGTACGCCGACCATGGGCGGTGTCATCATCCTTGTCGCGATCTCGCTGACCTGCCTGCTGATGGGCAAGCTCACCACCGAGCTCGTGCTCGTGCTGCTTGCCACACTGGCCACCGGCGTTCTGGGTCTCATCGACGACCTGACCTCCGTCACGCATGGTCGCTCGCTCGGCCTGACGCCTCACGCCAAGATGATCGGCCTGACCATCATCTGCGTCACTTTTACCGTGCTCGCCGTCAATTGGTGCGGCGTCGCCCCCGAGATTCGTTTTCCCGGCGGCCTGACAATTGACCTCGGTGTTCTTTCGACCACCATCTGCGGCCTTTCGTTCCCGTGGCTCTACATTGTATTTTGCTGGCTGATGATCGCCGGTCTTTCCAATGCCGTGAACCTGACCGATGGTCTGGACGGCCTTGCCGGCGGCACTTCCATGATCGCCATGCTCGCCATGGCCGCTATGGCGTTTTTGCACGGTGACGTGAACCTGTCCATCTTCTGCACGGCGTGCGCCGGTGCCTGCCTGGGCTTTTTGTGGTTCAACTGCTACCCGGCGAGCATCTTTATGGGCGATACCGGCTCGCTTGCCCTGGGTGCCGCTTTTGCCTGCACCTCCATCATGACCAACACCGAAGTCGTTTCCCTCATCATCGGCGGTCTGTTTATCGTCGAGACCCTGTCGGTCATGATCCAGGTTGTCTATTTCCACTTTACGCACAAGCGCGTCTTCCTTATGGCGCCCATTCATCATCATTTCGAAAAGAAGGGCTGGGCCGAGACTAAGGTCGTTATCCGTTTTTGGATTATCGCCGCTGCCTTTGGTGCCGTTGGCCTTGCCCTGTTCTTCCAGTTGGGATAGTGGTCTTTCATGCCTCTTGCTGATGTCTTTAGCCTGCTCGTTTTGGGTCAGGGCAAATCCGGTCTCGATGTCGCCCGCTGGGCGCTGGCACATCCCGAGCGCGTAAGTGCCGTTACCGTGTATGGCGGTGGCACCTCTGAGCCCAATGACGCCACGCGTGCGCTCGAGGCTGCTGGTGCGTCGTTTGTCTATGGGACCGAACAGGTCGAGGGCGCCTATGACGTATGCGTGACGTGCCCGGGCATCTCGGAGTTCTCGGGCTTCTTTAAGGCCGGGCGCGAGCATGCCGCCCAGATTATGGGTGAGCCCGAGTTTGCCTATCGCCTGTCGCCCGATAACTGGATTGCCATCACGGGCACCAACGGCAAGACGACCACCACGTCGCTGGCTGATTATCTGCTTAAGGCTGCCGGCGAGGCCAGCGTTGCTGTCGGCAACATCGGCGAGCCGCCGGTCAACGAGATTGACGGCCGAGCCCACAACGAGTGGTTTGTGGCTGAGCTCTCGAGCTATCAGATTGCTACGACAACCGAGCTCCACCCCCGCGTGGCGGTGCTGCTCAACATCACTCCCGACCACTTGGGCTGGCATAAGAGCCATAAGAACTACGCGCTTGCCAAGATCAAACTGTTTGACAATATGGTCGATGACGATCTGGCGGTTGTCGACGTCGAAGACGCCGGCATTCACGAGTTCGATGAGTACATCTACACGCCGGGTCGTCGCATCTGCAAGGTTGCCTTTGACGAGCCTGAGGGCGAGGATGCCGCCTTTGTGCGCGACGGCAAGATGGTCGTGCGCCTGAAGGGCGTCGAGACCCCGCTCATCGCTACATCCGAGCTCAAGATCTCGGGCCATCACAATGTTATCAATGCCCTGTGCGCCGCCACGGCTGCCTTGGCGGTCGGTGCCGATGTCGATGGTGTCTGCCGCGGTCTTGCCTCGTTCCAGCCGCTCGAGCACCGCGTGGAGCCGTGTGGCGAGATTGACGGCGTGCGCTACGTCAACGATTCCAAGGCGACCAACACCGATGCGGTCGAGAAGGCACTGACGGCATTTCCCGATGACGACGTGATCTTGCTGCTCGGCGGCCACGATAAGGGCACGCCGCTTGCGGACTTTGCCCGCGTCGTTATGGACAACGTGCGCTCGGTCGTCTGCTTTGGCGATGCGCGCGAGCGCTTCACCGCCGCTATGGACGAGGCCGATGTCGATGGCGATGTGGATATCGCCCAGGCGGATGACCTACGCGACGCCGTGGACGTCGCCCGTTCGCTGTCGAGCCGTGGTGACGTGATCTTACTTTCTCCTGCCTGCTCTTCGTTCGATGAGTTCTCGGGCTATGAGGAGCGCGGCCGCGTGTTTAAGGACTACGTGGCCCAGCTTGCCGCTGCAGCGAAATCACAAATGGAATAGGGGTTGCGGTGAGAGAGGAGAGCCCCCGACAAGGTATGAGGAGGCCCGACTCGGACCGTGCTTCCTCACGTCGCACCACACCGCGTTCCAGCCGCGGCGGGCAGTCGTTTAGCGAACGCTATATTGCCGGCGTTCCCGCCCGTATCATGCGCCCCCGTTTGATATTCATGGCCTGCTTGTTTACCTTGGTATGCTTTGGCCTGCTGATGGTGTACTCGGCGTCTTCGGTCGAGGCGCTGCACGAGAATGGCTCGGCGACGTTTTTTCTGGGTCGACAGGCCGCTTTTGCCGTGGTTGGTGTTCTGGCGTTGATTGCCATCGTGCGCGTTTTGCCGGACAGCTGGTTTGGGGAGGATGTGCTCAGGATCTTCCTCATAGGCATGATAGGGCTACTGTTTCTGGTGTTCTTGGTGGGCAGCGGCAGCCGTGGCGCCACGCGCTGGCTCAACATCGCCGGCATTCAGTTCCAGCCTTCCGAGTTTTTAAAGCCATTTGCCATTGCGTATTCGGCTATCATGCTTGATCGCTTTTTTTCGCCCGGTGGCAACATCAACGAATTCCTTCGCAAGATGGGCATTTACCTGGGCATTTCGCTCTTTCTGATCTTTATCCAGCCCGATTTCGGTACTGTCCTGATCATCCTGTTGACCCTCATGTGCATGGCGTTGTTTGCGGGTCTCGACCCCAGATTTATCATCGGCGTGCTAATCTTCGGCATTCTCGTGATCGTGATTGCGCTTGTCGCAGAGCCGTACCGTATGGTGCGTATTCAGGTTGCCTTGAACCCTTGGGCCGACGAGTATGGTGACGGCTATCAGGCCACGCTTGCCATCATGGCCTTTGCCTCGGGCGGTCTGTTCGGCCGTGGCATCGGCAACTCAACCATGAAGTACTCGTATCTGCCCGAGGCGCACAATGACTACATCCTGGCTATCATTGGCGAGGAAGTCGGCTTTGTTGGAACCGTGCTGTTCTTCTTGGTGTTTGCGATGCTGATCTACTCGGCGTTTCGCATTGCCGAGCAGGCGACCGATCGTCGGGGCGCGCTCATGGCGTCTGGCTCCGCGGTCATTCTCGCGGTGCAGTTTTTGATTAACGCGCTGGGCATCCTCAACGTGTTTCCCATGACGGGCAAACCGTTGCCGTTTATTAGCTACGGCGGTTCGTCGATTATTGTGTCGCTCATGCTTGCCGGGTTGATCCTGCGCGTTTCGTACGAGAGCGCCCGCCGCGATGAGTATGACCGCCGACGTGAGAGCTTTGCCGTTATGGATGAGAGTACCGCCGGCGTGCCCCACGTGCGCGGCGAGCGTTCTTCGCGTAACGGTTTTACCGTCCTGGATGGCTCTGCGACCGAGCCGGCAGCCCGCCCGCGTCAGCGAACGGCGCCGCAAGGTCGTCCTCAGCGCCCCAGCCCTCGCAACGCGGGCGGCGGATATAATCGAATCGATTTGAACTCGGACCCGTCGGCGCGCTTGCGCACCGACGACCAGGGACCGCGTGTACGAAGGGACTACCATGACCGATAAGATGACCGTTGCTATTGCAGCCGGCGGTACGGCAGGACACATCAACCCCGCGCTCGCCTTGGCCGAAGAGCTGCGTGACCGTGGCCACCACGTTGTGTTCGTGGGCCAGTCGCGCAAGCTCGAGGGTCGTCTGGTCCCCGAGGCTGGGTTTGATTTTGTGCCCATTACGGTCACGGGCTTCGACCGCTCCCGTCCTTGGACGGCGCTGACCTCGCTGTGGCGTGTCAATAAGGCCAAGCGTGCGCTCGCCAATCATTTCTCAAAGGTCGGCAAGCCCGATGCCGCCATTGGTTTTGGTGCCTATGTCGAGGTTCCGCTGCTGGGGTGGTGCAAGGGCGCAGGCGTTCCGTATCTGCTGCATGAGCAGAACTCTGTTCCGGGCCTGGCCAACAAGATGATGAATTCCCACGCCGCTCGCGTGTGCATCTCGGTGCCGGCAGCGCGTTCGGTCTTTGAGCGCGAAGGTGACCCTGACCACGTGCTCATGACCGGCAACCCCGTACGTCGCTCGGTGATCGAGGGCGATCGCGCTCGCGGCCGCAAGGCACTTGGCGTTCCCGAGGACGCTACGCTGCTGCTCGTCTTTGGCGGTTCACTTGGCGCCCAGCACCTCAACGAGCGCGTGGCTTCGCTCAAAAACGAGCTGCTTTCGCGCAAGAACCTCTATGTGTTGCATTCGACGGGTGCCGACGGCTTTGAGGAGACCGAGCGCGCTTTGGCGCTGACGCCCGAGGAGGCGAAGCGTTACCGCGTCCAGCCTTACATCGACAACATGGGCGATATGCTGGCTGCTGCCGATTTGGTGCTCTCGCGTTCGGGCGCATCGAGCGTGGCCGAGATCGCTGCGCTCGCCGTGCCTTCGGTGCTCGTGCCGTACCCGCATGCGACTGCCGACCACCAAACCACCAATGCCCGTTATCTGGTCGACGCCGGGGCCGGCGTGCTCTGCGCCGATGCCGATATCGACGGTTCTGCCTTTGCCGATGAGCTGCTGCACCTGGTCGATGACGCGGCGGCACGCGACGCCATGCGTCAGGCGGCGCGTGGTCTGGCCCAGGATAGGGCCGCCGCTCTTCTGGCGGATGCGGTAGAGGGTTTGCGTTAGTTAGACGGGATATCGTCGGTCGCCCTCGCGCTGATGCGGTAGGTGCGGTACAGTTAACGGGTTACAGGCAGTGTTTACGCAAGGAGTACACGAGCACATGGCTGATTCCCAGACTGCAACCTCCGCGCCCGAGTTTAAGAGCGCCCACTTTATCGGTATCGGCGGCGCCGGCATGAGCGGCATCGCCCTCGTTCTGCACGAGCGCGGTTATGCCGTTACCGGCTCCGACCTTAAGACGTCACGCTATATCCGCCAGCTTACCCGCGCTGGTGTGAAGGTGCATGTGGGCCATGAGGCCGCCACGATCGACGAGGTCAAGCCCGACGTGGTTGTTGTCTCCACCGCTATTCCGGAGTCCAACCCTGAGCTCGTGCGCGCTCGCGAGCTGGGCATTCCCGTGTGGCCTCGTGCCAAGATGCTCTCTGCTTTGGGTCACGGCTACACCACCGTCGCTGTTGCCGGCACGCATGGCAAGACCACCACGTCTTCGATGTGCGCCACCATGCTCGACCGCATGGGTCTGGATCCGAGCTTCTTGATCGGCGGCATTGTCGAGGGCTATGACACGAACGGCAAGAACGGCTCGGGCGACTATTTTGTCGCCGAGGCCGACGAGTCCGACAGCTCCTTCCTGTTCCTGAACCCCAACGTGGTCATTGTGACCAACGTCGAGGCCGACCACCTCGATCACTACTCGGGTATCGAGGAGATCGAGGCGACTTTCGCCAAATTCATGAGCCTGGTGGGCGAGGACGGCACCGTCATCGTCTGCGGTGAGGACTCGCATCTGGTCGAGCTCGCCAAGTCGACGGGCCGTCACGTGCTTTCCTACGGCTTTGCCGAGAGCAACGACATCGTCTGCATGCACCCGGATGTCAAGGGCATCCAGAGCGACTTTATCGTTCGCTTTGAGGACGGCACTGAGCACGCTGTGGAGATCAAGAGCAATCCCGGTCGCCACAACATGCTCAACGCCACGGCGGTGCTCACCGTCGCCCATGTTCTGGGCCTTGACATCGACGCCGCCGCCAAGGCGCTCTCGAGCTTTGAGGGCGTCCGCCGTCGCTTTACCCACGTGGGCGATATCGATGGCATCACCGTGGTCGATGATTACGGCCATCACCCCACCGAGATCAAGGCGACGCTTGCTGCCGCTTCGTCGCTGGGCTACAAGCATGTCGACGTCGTGTTCCAGCCGCACCGTTATTCGCGTCTGCAGGCCCTGTGCGACGACTTTGCCGATGCATTTGCCAATGCCGATAAACTGCTGCTGATTGATGTGTTCTCGGCTGGCGAGATGCCCATTCCGGGTGTTACCTCTAAGATGCTCGCCGATACCGTGCGCGCCAAGCATCCTGGCAAGGAGGTCGTGTACTGCTCCAGCCGTCTTGAGCTCAATCAGGAGCTCGAGCAGATGGTGGGCGAGGGCGACCTGCTGCTCACCATGGGTGCCGGTGACGTTACGACCGTCGGTCCCGAGTTTATCGAGTATCTGACTGCCAAGAAAGACGCTTAAGTCTAATGGGTCTGTTTAACGCCGTCATGGCGCTCTCGGGCATGATCGACACGGATGTGATCGAGGACGAGCGCCTTGCGCGTCATACGAGTTATCGTATCGGCGGCAAGGCCGACCTCTTTGTGACGTGCCATAGCTATCATGCCCTTCGCCGCGCCGTGGCGGTGCTCGATCGCGAGCAGGTGCCGTGGGTCATCATCGGCAAGGGCTCCAATCTGCTGGTTGCCGATGGCGGTTATCGCGGCGCCGTCATTTCGCTCGGACGTGAGTTTCAGCGCACGGTTGTTGCCGATGACGGTTGTACGCTGACGGTCGGTGCGGGCGTGATGTTTGCGCGCCTGGTCAACGATGCCCTGTCGCGTAGCCTCTCGGGCCTTGAGTTTGCCGTTGGCATCCCTGGCTCGGTCGGCGGTGCGATATCTATGAATGCCGGCACACGGACCGAGTGGATTGGCTCGCTGGTTGAGGATGTCGTAACGTTTGACCCGGTATCCGGTATCAAACATTATGCGGGGTCCGAGATCACTTGGGGCTACCGCGAATGTAGCCTTCCCCGCAATGAGATCATCCTCGAGTGCGTGCTCAAGCTTAAACCGGCGCCCAAGGCCGACATTCGCGAGCGCATGGAGCGGTACCTGACGAGGCGCAAGCGTACGCAGCCCATGGGTCGCGCATCCTGCGGGTCGGTCTTTCGCAACCCGCCCGATGCGAGTGTGGGCAAGCTTATCGAGGATTGTGGATTAAAGGGTTTTTCGATTGGCGGCGCGGAAGTTTCGCCCGTTCACGCTAATTTTATCGTTAATAACGGAACTGCCTCGGCCGATGACGTTGCCGCGGTTATCAGACATGTGCACGGAAAGGTGAGGGAGGCGTATGGCATCGAGCTCAGACCGGAAGTTAAATTCCTCGGCTTCTAGAGCATCGAAACCCACCTTCCGCCGCGCCGGAGGGCGTTCCGGCGCGCCTGCCAAACCTCAACGCAATACCGTCGCGCATTCTAAGTCTGTCGGGCATGCTCGACAGACCAGTCGTCCGGTCGTCGGCTCGCAGCTCGGTAATCGTCCGGCCGCAAAAAAGTCCTCGCGTCCCTCGGTGACGTCAAAGCCTGTTATGGGCGCCAAACCTGCCCGTCCCATGGCAACTCCTAAGCCCTCGACGGGAACTAAAGCGCCGCGTCCAGGTCGCACGCTGGGCGCATCGAAACCGCGCTCGCTGACATCGGTGCCGGCTACCGCCAAGAAGCCTTCGGGTAAAAAAAGCGTCAACCCGTTGTCTTCACTTGGGGCGATGGTAAATAAAACATCAGATGCCGCTTCTGTCGTTACAGGCAAAGGCAAAATCGTTGGCGGCGTTCTGGCCGTCTTGGCCGTGCTCGTCGTCGTTGCCATCGTGGTGATTAACTCTGGATTGTTTACCGCCACTGATATTCAGATTCAAGGCAGCGAGCATGTGACGAAGCACGATGCTATCCAGCTGATCGATTTGCCCGAGGGAACGTCGCTTTTTAACGTCGATCCCGATCAGATTACCGAGGATCTCAAGCAGAACCCGTGGGTCTCGGGCGTGGATGTCCAGCGTCAGTTCCCGCATACGCTCATCATTACGCCGATGGAGCGCAAGGTCATTGCAATTGCCTATATCAGCTCCGATGACCTTGCTTGGGCCATCGGGGATGATGACACCTGGATCGCCCCGCTGTCGACGTCGGTCGAAGTGGACGATCAGGGCAACGTCATCACGACGGGGCAGGGCTCAAATACCTTGACCGGAATCGATGCTGCACTGGCGCTCGCTAAGCATTATGGCGCGGTGTTGTTGACTGATGTCTCGGCGGATGTCGCTCCGGTTTCCGGCCAGGCGGTGAGCTCCAAGGCCGTTAAGGCTGGCTTGGATTATGTGCGTGGTTTTTCGAGCGAGTTCTTGGGACAAGTCAAGGATATTTCCACGCCTTCGGTCGAAGCCATCTCGGCAAACCTCAATAACGGCATTGAGGTGTCGCTGGGCGATTCGGACGATATTGCCAAGAAGGAACGCGTAGTCACCAAGTTGCTTTCGCAGGTAGAGGGCGTAACGTATATCAATGTGCGCTCTCCGGGCAACTACACATTTAGGAATGCTCCGACCTCGTAGCGCTGGTTGATGCTTTGTTGAGTGGCCATACCACGCCGTTTATCTGGTTTGTTTGGTTTTCACGGTCAATTATTTGACTGATACGTTCATAATGTGCAACCATAATACGGTTTACCTTTGCATTTACTTTCAACCTGAAGGTTAATGTGCGCAGGGGTCGACCCATGCTATGGCTATAACCTTTGTTCGGAGGACCGACATGCACGAGACAGAGATCAACAACTACCTTGCCGTCATTAAGGTGGTCGGCGTCGGCGGCGGCGGTACCAACGCGGTCAATCGAATGATCGAAGAGGGCATCCGCGGCGTCGAGTTTGTTGCCATCAACACCGATGCTCAGGCACTCGCGATCTCTGATGCCGATATCAAGGTGCACATCGGCACCGACCTTACCCGCGGCTTGGGCGCCGGCGCCAACCCCGAGGTTGGCCGCAAGGCTGCCGATGAGTCCCGCGATGACATTGCCGAGGCGCTCGCTGGCGCCGACATGGTGTTCATCACCTGTGGCGAGGGCGGTGGCACCGGTACCGGCGCTGCTCCCATCGTTGCCGATATCGCGATGAACGAGGTCGGCGCGCTGACCGTCGCCGTCGTGACCAAGCCCTTCACCTTCGAGGGCCGCAAGCGCAAGAAGAGTGCCGAGGAGGGCATCAAGACTCTCTCCGATTGCGTCGACACCATGATCGTTATCCCTAACGACAAGCTGCTCGACATCGCCGAGAAGAAGACCACCATGCTCGAGGCCTTCGCGATTGCCGATGGCGTTCTCTCCCAGGGCACCCAGGGCATCACCGACCTCATCACCGTCCCCGGTATCATCAACCTGGACTTCGCCGATGTTAAGACCATCATGAAGCAGGCCGGTACCGCCATGATGGGCATCGGTACCTCTTCTGGGGACACCCGTGCCGTCGACGCTGCTCAGCAGGCTATCTCCAGCCCGCTGCTCGAGAGCTCTATCGATGGCGCTACCCGCGTCCTGCTTTCTATCGCCGGTTCCAAGGACCTGGGCATCCAGGAGATCAGCGATGCTGCCGACGTTGTCGCCAACGCCGTCGATCCCGAGGCCAATATCATCTTCGGTACCGTCGTGGACGAGTCCCTGGGCGATCAGGTTCGTATCACCGTCATCGCTACGGGCTTCTCCGACTCCAACGTCAACCGTCAGGACGAGCTCTTTGCTGCTCAGCAGTCTCAGAGCAAGGCCGCTGCCTCCGCCGAGCCGCAGCGCACCGCTCCGGCCGCCAGTCCGGCTCAGGCCGCCCCGACCCGCAACGTCGGTGGCACCGAGCTTCCTAACTTCGGCAACGATCAGTTCGAGCTTCCCGACTTCCTGAAGCGCGGCAGCTTCTAATCGGTTGTTCTCAGCGTTTTGTATGGGGATGCGTCCATTTGGATGCATCCCTTTTTTGTTTCGCTTTTGTAAACGAAAGCCTCCAATCTCTTTACGTTCCCTTTACGTTTGCCCTTGGTGCAGCGGGTATCCTTTTAAGGAAGTATGACAGCCGCGTACATGCGGACTGCAGCGGCGATGCCGCGGTACTTGTGTTATTAGGAGGCTTTAGTATGGCAGCACGTGCGGACAGAGTTTCGCGTGTCGACCATGATGGAGTTACGTTGGTGGAGGGCACGACGTCAAATGTCCGTTTTGCCTTTACCGAGCGCACCGGTGGCGTTTCCGAAGAACCGTACTCCTCGCTCAACTTGGGCTCGCATGTAGGCGATGACCCCTTTTCCGTTCAAGAAAATCGTCGTCGTGCGCTTGATGCCATGGGAGCTGCCGAGTGCGAACACAACCTGCTTGTTCCCAATCAGGTACATGGGGATCGCATCGTTACGGTGACTTCGAACGGTGCTGATGATCTTGAGATCATTCGCGAACAGATTGCCGAGGGCTGCGATGGCATTGTGTGCACCGCGCGCGAGGTCCCCGTGCTGCTTTGCTTTGCCGATTGTGTGCCCGTGGTGCTGGTTGTCCCCGGTGGTTTCGCTGTCGTCCATTCTGGCTGGAAGGGCACGATAGCGCACATTTCCGCCAAGGCCTGCCAAGCGCTCTGCGAGGCAACAGGAAGCGAGGCGTGCGATGTCTCGGCATATATCGGCCCGCATATCCTGGGTGACGAGTACGAGGTATCGCAGGAGCTCATGGATCGCTTTGCCGCCGAGTTCGCATGCATCGATGCGAGCGCCTCTCGCATGCTTGATCTTTCTGCCGCGATTCGCGAGGCGCTTGAAGGCATCGGTGTCGCCACGGCAAATATCGTGGATACCGAGCTTTCCACCGTGCGTCAGAATGACCGTTTTTTCTCCTACCGTAACGAGGGCGGCACCTGCGGGCGCCATGCTGCGATCGGCGTGATGCTATGAGAAAGATCGTATCGCTCCTGAGCGCCGCGGTGCTCACGCTCACGCTGTGCGCCTGCTCTTCGGGATCCTCCACCTCTTCCATTACTGTGGCTGGCTCCACGACGTGCCTTCCCATCGCCGAGATTGCTGCCGAGGGTTTTAAGGAGGAGACCGGCATCGACGTGCTGGTCTCTGGCCTGGGCTCATCTGCTGGCATCGAGGCCGTCAGCGCCGGCACGGCCGATATCGCCAGCTCCTCTCGTGGCCTCAACGCCGACGAACAGGACCTGGGTCTGACCCCGATCGTAATCGCGCACGACGGCATCGCGGTCATCGTGAATGAGGACAACCCTGTTGAGAACCTCTCGACCGAGCAGCTCCGCGATATCTACGCCGGCAAGATCACCAACTGGAAAGAGGTCGGTGGCGAGGACCTGAAGATTCAGGTTATCAACCGCGACGAGGCCTCCGGTACGCGTGAGGCTTTCCGCACTATCGTGATGGACGGCACGCCGTTCGATCGCCGTTCGGCCGTTCTTTCGGGCACGGGCCAGGTGCGCGACGTGGTATCTCGTTCGCGTGGGGCCATCGGCTACATTTCGCTGGGCTTCGTCGATAGCCTCAGCGCCAAGACCTCGGTCAAGGCCGTCTCGGTCAATCATGTTGAGGCGTCCGAGAAGACGGTCGCGAGTGGCGGCTATCCCATCTCGCGCGACCTTTACTTCTTTGTGAAGGGTGTGCCTTCGCAGCAGGCGCAGGATTACATCGACTATGTGACGTCCGAAAAGATGGACAAGCAGATTCGCGAGGCGGGCTTTATTCCCGTCACCAACGACGAGAAGGGGAGTGAGTAGCATGGAAGCACAGGAAAACTCCCAGACTGAGCAGAATGTTCAGACGCCCAAGAAGCGCGAGCTGGCGCTCGTATCGCGCAGTACCTATATCAAGGAGAAGGCGCTGCAGTGGATCTTCTTTGCCTGCGCGTTCCTGGCGGTCGTCACCGTCATCCTGATTTTTGTCTTTACCACGTACTCGGCCCTACCCGTCTTTACCGATATTGGCCTGGCAGACTTCTTTAGCTTTACATGGGCACCTTCCGAGGGCCACTACGGCATTATGTCGCTGCTTGCCGGCTCGGGTCTGGTGACTGTCGGCGCCCTTGCCATGGGCGTCCCCCTGGGCGTGGGCACCGCCGTGTATCTGGTTGAGATTGCCAGCAAGCGCGTGCGCAAGCTCATCAGCCCCGCCGTCGACCTGCTGGCGGGCATCCCCTCCATTATCTACGGCTTCTTTGGCATGATCATCATTCGCCCGTTTATCGCTCAGCTGACTGGTGGCCTTGGCTTTGGTGCGCTGACGGCTTGGTTCGTGCTCGCCATCATGATTGTCCCCACCATCACCACGCTTACCATCGATGCCCTTAACTCCATTCCCATGGGCATCCGCGAGGCATCCTATGCCATGGGTGCCACCAAGTGGCAGACCATCTACAAGGTCGTGCTGCCGGCGGCCAAGCTGGGCATCGTGGACGCTATCGTGCTGGGCATGGGTCGCGCTATCGGCGAGACCATGGCCGTGCTTATGGTCGTGGGTAACGCCCCGGTCATCCCGGACAGCATCTCGAGCCCCATCTCGACGCTCACGAGCCAGATCGCGCTCGATATGAGCTATTCCTCGGGCCTGCATCGTTCTGCCCTGTTTGGCATGGGCGTGGTCCTGTTTATCATCTCCGCCGCGCTGGTGGGCATCGTCCGTTTGATTTCCAAAAATAAGAGGGGGTAGGCTATGTCCGATTCCGTTGACACGACGGTCGATACGACCTCGTCGCGCGAGCGCATCAAGCGTGCCCTTTCCCACGGTAAGAAGGGCCGTATCAACAAGGACCTATCAAACAAGATCATGCTCGGCGTGTTCCGCGCCGCGGCATATATCACCACGCTGGTGCTGGTCGCCATCATCGCCTACGTGGTCGTTAACGGTCTGCCGCATATCTCGCTCGACTTTATCTTCGGTTGGCCCCAGGGCGTAAACGCCGAGGGCGGAATTTGGCCCACGATCGTCTCGACTGTCTACGTGACGGCGCTCGCCATGCTCATCTGCACGCCGATCGCCGTGCTGGCCGCGGTCTATCTGGCCGAGTACGCCAAGCAGGGCAAGGTCGTCGAGCTCATTCGCTATGCCGCCGACGCCCTGGCATCGGTGCCCTCCATCGTTATGGGTCTGTTTGGCTACGCCTTGTTTGTCGAGGCCATGGGTCTGGGCCTTTCGATGATCTCGGCCGCTCTGGCGCTCGCACTTTTGATGCTCCCCATCGTCATGCGCACCACTGAGGAAGCCATTCGCGCCGTACCGCGCTATATCCGCTGGGGCGCATATGGCCTGGGCGCCACCAAGTGGCAGGTTGTCTCCAAGATCGTGCTTCCTTCTGCCTTTGGCCGTATCGCCACCGGCATCGTGCTTGCCGTCGGTCGCGCCATCGGCGAGACCGCGGTGGTGCTCTACACCATGGGCCAGGCCATCAACCTGCCGATCTCGCCGCTCGATTCCGGCCGCCCCATGACGGTTCACCTGTACCTGCTCGCCAACGACGGCATCAACATGAACGCAGCTTACGGCACCGCGCTCCTGCTGATGGTGATCATTTTGGCCTTCAACCTGTTTGCGCGCTTCCTGTCGCGCAAGCGCCGCTAGTTAAGGAGTCCCATGTCCGTTTATCAGTCCGCTCCCACGCTGGAGCAAGCGGCCATCACGGCCAAGGATTTCAACTTTTGGTACGGTGACTTTCATGCGTTGACGGGGCTCGACCTCAATATCGCCAAAAATGCCATCACCTCGTTCATCGGCCCCTCGGGCTGTGGCAAGTCGACGTTTTTGCGCTGCATCAACCGCATGAACGACCTGATCGAGGGCACGCGCGTCGAGGGCACCATGACGCTCGACGGCAATGATATCTATGCCGAGGGTGTCGACCCGGTCGACCTTCGCCGTCGCGTGGGCATGATCTTTCAACAGCCCAACCCGTTCCCTAAATCCATCTACGAGAATGTTGCTTTTGGCCCTCGTCTGCAGGGCGTGACTAGCAAAAGCGACCTCGATGACATCGTGGAAGAATCGCTCAAGCGCGCCAACCTCTGGAAAGAGGTATCCAATCAGCTCAACAAGGATGGTTTGGCGCTCTCGGGCGGTCAGCAGCAGCGTCTGTGCATCGCGCGCGTGCTTGCGGTGCAACCCGATGTCCTTCTGATGGACGAGCCCTGCTCCGCCATCGACCCCACGTCCGTCTCTAAGGTCGAGGATCTGATGGCCGAGCTGGCGCCCGAGATGACGATCATCATCGTCACGCATTCAATGCAGCAGGCAGCTCGTATTAGCGACTACACCGCATTCTTCTTGCAGGAAGTTGCCGGCGAGCCCGCCACGCTCATCGAGTATGGTCAAACCGACGCGATCTTCACCAGCCCGGTGGACTCGCGGACGGAAGACTATATCACCGGCCGCTTTGGCTGATCGGTGCGACTAGTCCCAAGCCGATCGGACCTGGTCCGGTGCGTATTCACTGTGCGGGCGGCATGACCGCACCCAACTGATTGGAGTGAACCATGCGCAAACTGTTTTCCCGTCAGCTCGTCGAGGCCCGTCATGAGATGCTGAGCATCTACGAGGCCGTCGATCTGGCCCTCCACGATGCCGTGAAGGCCTATGTGACCGACGACCGCAAGCTCGCCACCAAGACCAAGAAGCGCACGCTTTCGATTGACGCACGCTGCGCCAACTTGGAGGCCGTCTGCTACAACCTGATCGCCACGCAGTCGCCGGTCGCCTCCGACTTCCGCTTGCTTCAGACGATCATCTATGTCGACTTTAACCTGCAGCGCATGACCGATAAGGTTCGCCAGATCTGCCGTGCCGCCAGCCACATGGTCAAGGCCGATATCTCGCTGCCCAAGGAGCTTGTCGGCACGGTCGAGGCCGAGGCTGAGGCCGTCTACCAGGTGCTGGGCTCTTCG
Organism: Collinsella sp. CLA-ER-H2; assembly: GCF_040092405.1. Lineage (NCBI taxonomy): Bacteria > Bacillati > Actinomycetota > Coriobacteriia > Coriobacteriales > Coriobacteriaceae > Collinsella > Collinsella sp. CLA-ER-H2. Next base: position 90,322 of record NZ_JBBNLO010000002.1, on the reverse strand, counting down.
CTTTCTGCGCTCGTCACCAACGACATGTCCATCATCTGCAACTTGGCCGTCGAGGACGAGCCAGTGCACGCCGCCTACGAGAAGTTCTTCCGCACCTTTAACCGTATGGATACGGGCGACTTTATGGACGACGACAGCAACTATGACGACCTGCGCCGCGCCATCATGGTTTCGCGCTACCTCGATCGCATCGCCTCGATTTCCATCGATGCCGCTTGCCGTCTGACTTTCCTGTTGACTGGTCAGCGTATGAATGCCGGCGATATCGCCCGCACTGATGAGGATGAGCTCGAGAGCATGCGCGTGCCTTCGGGCGAGGGCGTTATCATGAGGCCCGCCGTCGACGCTCGCTACGTTGCCAAGGTGCCCGTTAACGAGGTCGGCGAGGGTCTTCGCTATCTGCTCGATCATCTTGAGGATGAGGACGATGGCGAGGACGACGAGGAGTAAGTAATTCCGTTCGTCGAAAGATTGTAAATACCTAAGTGAGCGCGGCCTTGCACATGCGGGGCCGCGCTCTTGCGTTAGCATGGGACTACTTGTTTGGCTGTCAGCGGAGGCGATTGGCAATGGATAACTATTTGGACTTGATGCGCGCTCGCCGCGAGCAGATTCTGGAACGTTTTTATGCGGCGCTCGATCGCGCGGGCCGTCCCCATGACGCCGCGCGCCTCATTGCCGTGTCCAAGACCGTTGGTGTCGATGAGACCGTTGCCGCCATCCAGGCGGGGTATCGCCATTTTGCCGAGAACCGCCCGCAGGAGCTGGTTCGCAAGCTCACGGGTCTGGCGGAGCATCCGGAGCTGCCCGAGGTGCGCTTCGATATGATCGGCAACCTGCAGACCAATAAGATCAATGCGGTGCTGGGCTCAACCGAGCTGATTCACTCGGTGGGTTCGCTGCATCTGGCGCAGGCGATCTCGAGCCGTGCTGTCCGCAAGATTGAGGCAGGCGAGCTCGCCGGCCCCCAGCGTGTGCTCATTGAGGTCAATGTAAGTGGTGAGGAGTCGAAGGGAGGCTTTTCGCCCGATGAGATTCGCGCCGCCGCGGGTGAGCTTGCGGAACTTGAGGGAATTTGCGTACAGGGGCTTATGACTATGGCGCCCCGGGGGAATAAGGATGTGGCACGCCGCACCTTTGCGGGGCTTCGTGAGCTGAGGGATGAGCTGGAGGCGGCGCATCCCGATTTGAACCTGCCTGAGCTTTCCTGCGGCATGAGCGAAGACTTTGAGCCTGCCCTTGAGGAGGGCTCTACGCTCGTTCGCCTGGGCAGGGTAGTATTTAGCCCGGAGTTTGCAGTAAAATAAGGCTCTGAAGTGCGCACTGATTATCGGGGCGCCTGCACTAAACCGCGAGAGGACACAACCATGGGCTTCCTTGACGAGATTAAAAATAAGATGCACCTGGGCGGCCAGCAGGGTTACGACCAGGGTTATGGCCAGGACGACGACTACGGCTACGATGACGGCTATGACGATGGCTATCAGGGCAACGGCTACAGCGGAGCTTCGGGCGAGGGCTTCTACACCCAAGACGAGCCGAGCAACGGCCTGCTTGGTCAGACGCGCCGTGGTGAAGCTGAGTCGGTTGCCGTGTATACACGCTCCGGGCAGCTGGTCGGCGATGACTCTCGCCATGCCACGACGTATAACCCGCCTTCGCGCTCGCAGGACAGTGTTGCGAGCGGTTATCGTCCCGGTGCCTATGACACGCCGTCGAGCTACGCCGAGAACACCCGCGCCCGTGCCGCCGCTGCGCCCGCGCCTGCACCGAGCGATGCCTCGGCCTATGCGAGCAATATCATCAACGCCACACCGCAGCTGCCGGCCTATGTCCTGCGCCCCGAGAGCTATGACGACGTGGAGACCGTGGTGCGCCGCGTTCGCACCAAGCAGCCTGTCGCACTGATTTTTGTGGGCGTACGCACCGAAGTTGCCAAGCGCGTCTTGGACTTCTCTTACGGCTTTGCCTGCGGTCTGGGCGCCACGGTCAAGGAGGTGGGCGACCGCGTGTTCATGGTGCTGCCCGCCGGTTGCGAGGTCAAAGATTCCGATCTCAAGAAGCTTCGTGCCGACGGCTACCTTAAGTAAAGACAAGACGAGGAGATTCCCATCAACATCTACACTATCGTCCAGCTGGTCAACACGCTGTTCAACTTCTATTCCACGCTCATTGTCGTCTACTGCTTTATGACGTGGATTCCCATGAAGCAGGGTGGTTTGCTTCAGGATATTGCCGCGGTGCTTGATAGCGTGTGCGGTCCGTGGCTCAACCTGTTCCGTCGTTTCATCCCGCCGATGGGCGGTATCGATTTTTCGCCGGTCGTTGCGATTATTGCGTTGCAGTTGGTGCAGAGGCTGGTTCTGCAGCTTCTTATAGGTATACTCGTGTAGAACTGACTTAGTAACTTACGTCGGGCGTGTAGCGCCGAGGCGATGAAAAAGGAGACTTGTTATGGCTATTACCCCTGCAGACATCCAGGCTCAGACTTTCTCTGAGGCCAAGCGTGGCTACGATCCTGCTGAGGTCGACGTCTTCTTGGAGACGCTGTCCTCCGAGGTTGACGCTATGCTCGCTAAGATCGTTGACCTTAAGGGTCGTCTGACTGCTACCGAGCAGCAGCTTGCCGATGCACAGGCTCAGCTTGCCCAGGCTCGGGATACCGCCGACCAGGCCGTTCCTGCCGCCCCCGTGGCTGCTCCCGCCCCTGACTTCTCCGCTCAGGAGCGCCAGATTTCCGCTGCCTTGATCGCTGCCCAGCAGACCGCTGAGACCATCGTTAACGATGCCAACGAGAACGCTGAGCGTATCCGCAACGAGGCTGACGCCAAGGCTCGCGAGGTTATCCGCCAGGCTCTGACTGAGAAGCAGGCCGAGCTCGAGGAGATCGATCGTCTCAAGGCTTCCCGTGAGGAGTTCAAGGCCGAGTATCTTAAGCTCATCCAGCACTTCATGGACGATGCCCAGAACTCCTTCCCGGCCGACCTCATGGCCTCCACGCCGGTCGGTTCTGCCGCTTCTCCTGCAGTGACTGTTCCCGCCGAGCCGCTGCCCGTCGCTGACCCGGTTGTCCCCGTGGCCGATCCCTTTGCCCCGATCGACAACTTTGCTGCCGACGACCTGGACTAACATTCGGCCTACAATTTAGTGCCTAGAAAGGACCCGCAGCTTGCGGGTCCTTTTTTATGACTGTGCCGGGGTGCGTAACATAAAAACCAAGCCCTGCACATAGTGGCGCAGAACTCGGCGAACGGATGAACGGTCAAGGGTAGGCTTTAAGGCATGTCCCAAAAATCTACTTGAGGAGGAAGTCGGGGAGGGGAATGGTGCGGGCCTCGCGATGCTCGGGATCGGCGATGTGGTCGGCAGGATAGCCACAGACGAGCATGTGATAGGGATAGACGCCCTTGGACAGATTGAACTGTTCTTGTGCCACCTCAGGCTTAAAATGGCATACCCAGCACGTTCCCAGGCCCTGCTCGGTGGCCTCCATCATCATCTGATCACACACGATGGACGTATCGATTTCGCTGGAATTCATCTGATCATACGGGCGCACCCAAGCGTCATCGGTAACGCTGCAAATAAGGAAGACAAGCGGAGCCCCAAAGATAGACCCATCACGAGCAAACCGAGGCTGACAAGCAGCAGCCTTCTCCAGAAGCTCAGGCGTATCCAACACCATCACACGGGTTGGATGGTTATTACAAGCAGAAGGAGCAATACGCCCAGCCTCAACAATGGCATCCACCACAGCCTGCTCCACAGCCCGATCTTCAAACTCACGACAAGAATACCGACCCCGAGCCAGATCCAAATAACTCACAACCAAGCCCTCCAAATTCAGTGTATCAACCCAAAGCAAAACAAAGGGTACCCAAAGCCCGATCCAGCCAAACGTTTAAGGCGGTCCCAAAGTTCCCAATCGGGCTCAAAGGCCCTGTCAACAAAAGCCTCATTGCTTTCAAAGTATCAGCCAAAGTTCCCAATGGTGGTACGTAAGGCGAAGGGCCGGCCACGGTTTGCTTTCGAACGACTCTGCAAAGCAGCCGGAGTGAGAAAGCAAACCGTGGCCGGCCCTTCGCCGCCGGGACACGTACCCCCAATTAACTGTTCTTCATGACAATCGAATCCACAACATCGGCCACATTCTCGCAGCAGTCGGCGCAGTACTCCAGGAAGGCGTACACGTCACGCCAAGCGATGACCTCGAGCGGGTCCTTGCCGTTAACGTGCAGGTTGCGCATGGCGTTGATGTAGAGCTCGTCGGCCTCGGACTCGATGGTGTTGATCTGGATGACGAGCTCGCGCAGGGTCTTGGACTTGCGGTAGTTGGGCAGCTCGACCATCAGGTCCTTCATGGCGCGGCAGGCGTCGGTCACCTTGTGGGCGATGACGATGGCATCGGGGTGGATGCTCTGGATGTTGGTGAAGTAGACGCGCTGCACGACGCCCTCGATACGATCGAGCACGGTGTCGAGCGAGCAGCTCATCAGGTCTAGATCCTCGCGCTCAAGCGGGGTGATAAAGGCGGTGAGCAGGGCGTCTTCGAGCTCGTGGTGCTTCTTGTCTGCCGCATGCTCAATCGCATGCATCTTATCGAGCATGTCGTGGATCTGCGCAGGGTCAAAGTTCTCAAAAATCTTGGTGAGCAGCTCTGCGGCCTGGACGGCTAGGTCGGCGCAGGCGACGTAGTTGTCAAAGTAGAACGAATCGGGTTTCTTTGCCATGGGTGGTCCTTTCGAGGTGAAGATGGGCGGGCGAGGTAATGCAGTCCGGATGGACGTTCGGTTTGACTAGAGGAACATCATGAACAGCTTGGCCATGACAAAGCTGATGAGTCCGCAGGCGGGGAAGGTGAAGAACCAGGTGAACATCATGTCCTTGACGACACCGAAGTTGATGGCCGAAAGGCGCTTGACGGCACCGACGCCCATGATGGCGCAGGTCTTGATGTGGGTGGAGGACACGGGGATGCCGGTAAGGGTGGCAAGCAGCAGGTTTGCGGCGCCCGCCAGGTCGGCGGAGAAGCCCTGGTACTTTTCGAGCTTGACCATGCTCTGGCCGACGGACTTGATGATACGCTCGCCGCCCACGCTGGTGCCGATACCCATAGTGGCCGAGCACAGCAGCATAATCCAGATGGGGATGCCTGCATCGCCGACGCTCGTCTGGCCGCTGGCAAAGGCCACGCCTAAAAAGAGCACGCCGATGAACTTCTGTCCATCCTGCGCGCCGTGCATAAAGCTCATGGCCGCAGCGCTCGCGATCTGAGCGTATTTAAAGAAGACATTGGCACGTCGCCTGTTGGCGGCGGCGAAAAGAATCGAGACGAGCTTGCACAGGACCCAGCCCATGACAAAGCCCAGGCCGATGGAGAGCGCCAGGCCGTAGATGACCTTCATCCACTCGTGGACGTTGACGCTGCTCGCGCCGCCGAGGGCGATAGCGGCACCGGTCAGGCCGGCGATAAGGCTGTGGCTTTGCGAGGTGGGGATACCAAAACGCGACGCTGTGGCGCCGTAGACGACGATGGAGAACAGCGCCGCGCAGAGGCACGCGAGCGCCATGGTGCTGTTTCCGCCAAAGTCGACGATATGCGAGATGGTATTGGCGACGCTCGCGTTAAAGTGCGTCATGATGAGCACACCGAGGAAGTTGAATGCGGCGCTCATGAGAATGGCGGCGCGGGCGGGCATGCAACGCGTAGTGACGCAGGTCGCGATGGCGTTGGGCGCGTCGGTCCATCCATTGACGAAGATGGCGCCCAACGCGAGGATCACGGTGACGGCAAGGACTGGGTTCGACACAATTTGGCCGAGGAAGGTTGAGAACGTTACGTCCATATATGGGCTTTCTCGAAGTTTGCAGACACGTTACAAAAACATGATAAATCGTATCACCTCCTGTGGGTTTCTTTACCGAGTTCTGATGGGAGAAGTGAACTTTTTGGCACTAAAATTGAATATTAGCCCTGTTGACCGCGGGTGTTCTTTTTGCTAACACGCCATGCGGACACGTGCGATTACTACGACACTCCAAAACCACAGTCTGTTCGCTTTACAACATGCAAACATGCGTTCGATAATAGGAGGCATGGAATATCGACAGACAGATGGCAAAACTCGGCGCGTGCACAAGCAGTATGTGGACGTCGTGGCTCGCATCCTCGCGGGCGGACAGGTCGTGCCGGTCACCGTCTGCTGGGTCGACGGTCGTTGCTTTACGATTGACGAGATTGTCTCGACCACTGGGTTTGGCCTGACGGTTCACGGCATCCGTACGGCAACCTATAAGGTGCGTTTTGGCGGGCACGCGACCGAGTTGTATCTGGAGGACCAGACGCGCGAACGACCAGATGGTTCGCAGGCCCATCTGATGCGTTGGTGGGTGTGGGCATTCGACCGTACGCTCGAGGGCGAGCGCCGTGGGTAAGGACGTACGGCATTCGGGTACAATGACAGGAATCTTGTCACCTGCTGCGCCGTCTTTCACGGCACTTTTTGAAAGGACGAACCTATGAACGATATCCAGGGCTATCAGAACGGCCCCGTCGAGAGCGGCGCAAGCCGCGCCAAGGAGATGTCGCCGCGCGCGTACAATCTCGCCATGTCTGCCCTGATCTTCTTGGGCTTTTGCGCCATGGGCGCCGGCGTCTACTTTACGAGCACCATGTCGTTTGCGCGCATGATGATGAGCGGCGCCGCCCTGCCGCTGGTCTTTGGCTCGTTTATTTTGACCATCGTCGGCATGGTCATGATGTCGGCCGCCGCCAGCAAGCAGTCCGTGGGCCTGTCCCTTGTGGGCTACGTAATCTTTGCGAGTACCTTTGGCCTGACCGCGTCGTTTGGCCTTGCCAACTACGACCTGCCCACCATCAACACTGCCTTTATCGCCACGGCCGCCATCACCTTTGTCTTTGGCGCCTTGGGCGTGACGTTCCCCAAGTTTTTCCAGCGCGTATATGGCATCGGTTTTGGCATTCTGCTCGCAACTATTCTGGTTGAGATCGTGCTGATGTTCATGGGCGTCTCGCAGACCATCACCGACCTGATCGTGATCGTGGTGTTCGCCGGGTTTATTGGCTATGACACCTATGTTGCCACGACGGTGCCGCCCACACTGCCCAATGCCGTGCTTATGGCCTCTAACCTGTTCGTGGATATTATCAACGTGTTTTTGCGCATTTTGAACATCCTCGGCCGTCGCGATTAAAGCGCGGCATTGCGACGCTTCCTGCCGGACACGGTAAAACGATGCGAAAGGCGGTCCTTCGGGGCCGTCTTTTTTGTGCGCGGCGGGGTATCATGGATGGGAAAAAGCCGATAGCGGCAGCGACAGGAAAGGTGGCCACGTATGGCAGACGTCGACAACAGGAACCGTAACCGCAGGTCCAACCGAGCGGGTCAGCCCAATCCCAAGCGCGAGGCCCGTGCCAAGGCCGCCGAGCGTCACGTGGCAACTGTGTCCGAAGCGTGCGCCAAGGATATCGAGCGTTCGCTTGCCGGTGTTCGCGAGTTTGACGGTATGCCTGCCGGCTTTGTCGCGGCGATGAAGGCCAAGGTTCAGAGTGCTGTGGCCACCGAAGAACAGGTTGCCGAGGACGTCGAGGGCGCGGAGGCTGCCGAGGTCGAGGCAGCTCCTGAGCCCGTCGAGGAGCCTGCCGAGGAAATCGCCGAAGCTGAGTCCGCGCCTGCTGAGGAGCCTGCTGCGTCCCTGCCTGAGGTCACCGTGCTCGATGCCTCCGCCACGCAGGCCATCTTGGACAACGGTCGTGGCTATGCGCAGTTCTGCGACATGGCCGTGCTCGCCTTTGCCTCGTTCACCAACCCGGGCGGTGGCTATATTCAGGGTTATCTGGGCCAGGAGGCCACACTGTGCGCCGATTCGTATCTGTACAACGTTCTCGATAAGCAGCGCAAATGGTACGGCGAGAACCGTCGCCGCAACATCAACTGCGAGCTCTATCGTAACCGCGCCCTAGTGGTGCCTGCGGTGCGCTTCGACCGCAACCACGTGCATGCATACGCCGACGTGATCGTGGCCGCCGCGCCCAACGTTAAGCGCGCCCGCCAGGAGTATCGCGTGAGCGACGATGCTCTGCTGGATGCCCTGCGCGACCGCATTCGCTTTGTGCTTGCCATCTGCGACGAGCTAGGTCGCGAGAAGCTCGTGCTGGGCGCTTGGGGCTGCGACAACAACGGCTTTGACGCAGAGGCCGTGGCCGAGCTCTTCCGCAAGGAGCTCGCGTCGGGCGACTTTAAGGTCAAGCAAGTCTTCTTTGCCGTGCCTTCTACGCGCTGGGATGAGGATTTTGCCAAGTTCGAGCACGTGCTGGCAAACTTCCCCGAGCGCAACGAGGAGTCCTATGCCCAGGTTGCCGCTCGCGCTGCGGCAGCTCGCGCCGCCGAGCAGATCCAAGCTGCTACCGAGGATGATGAGGACGAGGACGACTGGCGCAAGTACCTGTAATCGGTACGTGCTGACAGATGGGTCGAGCCGGCGGGAGAGGCTGCTTCCGTCGGTTTTTTACTGAGCGAGGGGCTTACGATGAAAAACGTTCTATGCTTTGGCGACAGCAACACCTATGGTTACGATCCGGCGGGCATGCGCGACGGCACCGCGGTGCGCTATGCGCAGGATGTGCGCTGGTGCGGCGTGGCCCAACGTGACTTAGGCGAGGGCTGGCATGTAATTGAAGAAGGCCTCAACGGCCGCACGACGGTACGCGACGACATGTGCCATCTGAACACCAATCTTAACGGCATCCGCGCACTGCCGATGCTGCTCGAGGCCCATAAGCCGCTGGATGCGATCGTTATTATGCTGGGAACCAACGATTGCAAGACGGTCTTTGGTGTGACGGCCTCCGATATTGCCCGTGGCACCATGGCGCTGATTCGCGCCGTCCGCGCGTTTCCGTGGACCGACGCTGCGCCTTGTCCGCGCATTCTGCTGATGGCGCCTATCAAGATTAAGCCGCAGATCGCCGATGTATATATGACCGATTTTGACGAGCGTTCCGTCGAGGCCTCGGAGCATTTTGCTGAATACTATGCGCACGTAGCCGAGCAGTTTGGCTGCGACTTTTTGAATGCAGCGGAGTTTGCCGAGCCGGGCGATATCGACTATCTGCATATGATGCCCGAAAGCCATGAGAGCCTGGGTCACGCCGTGGCGGCCAAGCTCCAAGAGATGCTCGGAGAGTAGCGCGACCCCAAGCCACCGCAAAGGGGACGGGCGCCTTTGCGGTGGCTTTGGACTGCGAATCTTAATACTGCCACATGTGGTTGACGGGGCCGGAGCCTTTGCCCATGTCAAAGCCGGCGGCCAGAGCGCCGGTTAGGTAGGCCTTGCCGGCGTTGACGGCGTCGGCAAGATCCATGCCCTGAGCCAGCGCGCAGGCGATGGCGGACGAGAGCGTGCATCCGGTGCCGTGCGTGTTGTCGGTCTCGATGCGCTTGTGGCGGAACCACGTGGTGAGTGGATCTCCCAGATGGTTGCCCTCGTCATCGAGTGGCGCGGGTTCGGCCAGTACATCGTTGGCCTCGTTGACAAGATGCCCACCCTTAACGAGGGATGCGCAACCAAAGCGGCGGGTGAGGAGCATGGCAGCATTTTGCTGCGTGCGCTCGGAGTCGACCTCATAGTCGAGCAGTGCCATGGCCTCGGGAATATTGGGCGTGATAACCGTCGCTAGCGGGAACAGGCGGCGGGTGAGCGCCTCGGCGGCATCTTCGGCAATCAGCCGCGCGCCCGAGGTGGCGACCATGACGGGGTCGACGACCACGTTCGTTGCGTTCCAGGCGCTCAAGCGGTCGGCGATGACTTCGATAATCTCGACAGAAGAAACCATGCCGATCTTGACGGCGCTGGGGCGGATATCGTCAAAAACGGCGTCAATTTGCGCGGCTACGATATCTGGCGAGATATCCTGCACGGCGGTAACGCCCAGGGTGTTTTGCGCTGTGATGGCGGTGATGGCCGTCTCGGCATACAGGCGGTGCGCCGTGATGGTCTTGATGTCGGCCTGAATGCCGGCGCCGCCGCTGGAATCGGATCCCGCGATGGACAGGACGGCAGGTACCTTACTACGATCCATGTTCGCTCCCTTGTTCGGTCGGAATCAAATGGGTCTTTAAGCCAGCATTATAAAGATGCCCGGGCCGACTCTATGCCGAACCCGGGCGGGCGATGCAATCTCTACGCAAGTGTAAGTAAATGTTCACAAGTCAACAATTGACAGGCACCAGCTCGCCGCCAGAAGCGGCCGCGGCGACAGGGTTAGTCCTCCATGCCGAGGTCGATCGTGGTGCCCTCGAAGATCTTGTTGACGGTGCGGACGGCGCACATCTTGCCACACATGGTGCAAGTGCCCTCGGTGGCGGCGGGGGACTCCTCGTAGCGCTTCTTGCCCGTAACCGGGTCGAGCGCGCACTTCCACATGGCGTCCCAGTCGAGCTTGCGGCGTGCCTGGCCCATCTTGTCGTCCATGTCGCGGGCGTGGGGCACCTTTTTGGCGATGTCGGCGGCGTGTGCGGCAATCTTGGTGGCCATGAGGCCGTCGAGCACGTCCTGGGCGTTGGGCAGGCACAAGTGCTCGGCCGGCGTCACGTAGCACAGGAAGTCGGCGCCGGAGCTGGCGGAGATAGCGCCGCCGATGGCAGCGGTGATGTGGTCGTAGCCCACGCCGATATCGGTCACCAGCGGCCCGAGCACATAGAACGGGGCGTTGTGGCACAGGCGCTTCTGCAGCTTCATGTTGGCGGCGATCTCGTCGAGCGCCATGTGGCCCGGACCCTCGACCATAACCTGGACGCCGGCGGCCCATGCGCGCTTGCACAGCTTGCCCAGCTCGATCATCTCGGCGGTCTCGGTGGCGTCGTTGGAGTCGTAGAGGCAGCCCGGGCGACAGGAGTCGCCGAGCGAAATCGTCACGTCGTACTCGTGGCAGATTTCGAGCAGCTCGTCGTAGAACTCATAGAACGGGTTCTCGTTACCGGTGACCTCCATCCAGCCAAACAGCAGCGAGCCGCCGCGGCTCACGATGTTCATGAGGCGGCCTGTCTCCTTAAAGGTCTTTGTGACCGACTTGTTGATGCCGCAGTGGATGGTCATAAAGTCCACGCCGTCCTCGGCGTGCGCGCGCACGACCTCGAACAGGTCGTCCTTGGTAAGCTTGACCAGCGGCTTTTCCATGTAGCCGATGGCGTCGTACATGGGGACGGTACCTACCATGAGCGGCGTCTCGTCGATGAGCTGCTGGCGGAACTGGCGCGTCTTGCCCGAGTTGGAGAGGTCCATGATGGCGTCGGCGCCAAAGTCCTCGGCGATCTTGACCTTCTTCCATTCCTCGGCGGCATCGGCCTTGTCGCCCGAGATGCCCAAGTTCACGTTGACCTTGGTGGACAGGCCCTCACCGACGCCAAAGGCGCGCATGCCTTTTTTGATGTGCACGATGTTGGCAGGAATGGCGATGCGGCCGTCGGCCACGCGCTCGCGGATGTACTCGGGGTCGCGATGCTCGCGCTCGGCGACCTCCTTCATCTGCGGTGTGATCTGCCCGGCGCGGGCGAAGTCGATTTGCGTGACGAGCTTGGGCTCGGTCTGTGTGCTCATTGGCACGGCTCCCTTCGTTGGCATTACCCATATCAGGTTTGCGGGTCAGGGCGGGCGCGCCCAATCTCAGCCTGCCGTCTTGTCCTGCAAGCCCCCCGTTTATGTAATGGGCTCAAGTATAGCTCGAATGGGTACGATTGGCCTAACGAGCGTGCCTGTGGGGAGGCGAACATGGAAGACAAGCATCTATATCGAGAGACGCAATGGGATGTATCGGCCGAGGAAAGCCGTGCGCACCATGGCCTTGTCGCGATCGGTTTTGCGGTGCTTGCCGTGCTGGTGATTGCCTTTTGTATCTGGACGTTTGGTGGTCGCGGCGGCGCTGCATGGGAGTTCGAGGCTGATGATAGCCTACCGATTATGACGGTGAGGAGTACTGGCGGTAATGCCAATACGCTCGCCGTTCCGGGCGATTATTGGTACCCGTGCGATGAGTTTGTGCAGTTGCAGCTGAGTGGTGGGTCTATTCCTGGTGAGGAAATCGAACGCGTGACGTATGATGCGACGTTCAAAACGTTGACGGTGAAGCTCAAAGATCAAGGGGATGTGGCCACGACGATGGATATCGCGCTGACGGAATGGCGCCTGGAGCCCCCGTCGGGTGTTGCGGTGTCCGAGGTCGAGCACGTCAAGATTGTCTATCAGGACGGTTCGACAAACGGGATTGCAAAGGCCGACGGTCTAGCTGAATAGGTGTCGAGCCTAGCAGCCAATTCATAAAAGTTGCGGTGGAATAGTTCCTGATTGTGCGAAAAAGGCTCAAATAGGAATTATTCCACCGCAAGTTATATAGAGAAGGCTGAGCGGGTCAGTGTTGGGTGCCGGCTCTAGAGCATCTGTTCGTTGATGAACACGAGGGTGCCTAGGTATGAGAGCTCGGGGACGTGGCGATAGCCGATGTTGAATGCGGTAAGTTCGCTTGCATCCTCGAGCTTGTTTTCTGCCATCCACCGCACCATGGAGCCGCGCGCCTTTTTGCTGGCGGTCGACCGTTGGATGGGCTTCCCGTTGCGGATACCCTCGCCAAAGAGGCACGTGACGGCTGTGGCGTCGCCCGCGAGGTGGGGCAGAACGGCTTTGGCATACTCTACGCTGGCGAGGTTGACGATCGTGGTGTTTGAACCTGCCGGGGCGATAACCCGCGCGAGCTTGTCGCTCCAAAACGCGTAGAGGTCTCGGGCATCGTCAACGGCGAGCTTCGCACCCATCTCCAGCCGATACGGTTCGACGGCATGAAAGGGGCGTACGCATCCGTAAAGGCCCGAGAGGATCCACAGATGGTCTTGCAGCCATGCGAGCTGCGCGGCATCCATCACCTCGGGTGCCATGCTCTGGTATTGAATGCCGTGATAGGACATGACGGCGGGGGAGGTATTGCGGGCGATATCGGGATTGTCGAGGTCGCCGTTTTCCAAGATGGGCTCGAACTCATGCAGGGTGTTGAGGCAAGGCCCCAGCAGTTTGTCACTCACGTTCCATAGCGCCTGCAGGCCGCCGCTGCCTTCATTTCGCTCAATATCTAGCAACGCGCGATGCAGTCGAGCCGTCTCGCGCGCAAAGGGCGGAATGCCCAGGACTTCAAAAGCATCTTGGGCCGAGCGCATCTGCTTGGCGGGCGAAATGATGACCTGCAGCATGGACTCTCCTCTGTCAAAAAGGAAGTTGCGGTGGAATACGGTCTGTTTTGGCCGTTTATAGGCCAGTTTAGTCCGTATTTCACCGCAACTGATGAAGGGTTGGTTAGGCGCGCTCGAGGAAGGCCTTGTAGCCGCGATAGGCCTCGTAGATGTCGGCCTTGTTGGCGACCTCCCACAGGGCGTGCATGGACAGGACGGCAACACCGGAGTCGATGACATTCATGCCGTACTTGGCCATGATGTAGGCGATGGTGCCACCGCCGCCCGCGTTGACGCGGCCGAGCTCGCAGGTCTGGAAGTCCACGCCGGCCTCGTCCATGATGTCGCGGACGAGGGCCACGTACTCGGCATCGGCGTCGTTGGAGCCGCCCTTGCCGCGGCTGCCCGTGTACTTGTTAAAGCACAGACCGCGACCCATAAAGGCTGCGTTCTTGGTTTCGAACTTGCCGGCGTAGCCCGGGTCGAAGCCGGCGGACACGTCAGAGGAGAGCATGCGGCTGTGGGCGAGTGCGCGGCGCAGGGCCAGCGGGCTATCCTCGCCGGCGAGCGTCATGATCTCGGCGACGGTGTTCTCGAAGAAGCGGCTCGTCATGCCGGTGGCGCCCACGGAGCCGATCTCCTCCTTGTCGACGATGAGTGTGATGCTCGTGCGCTCCACGTTGGCGACGTTGATCTGGGCGAGCATGGACGGATAGGCACAGACACGGTCGTCGTGGCCATAGCCCAGAATCATGGAGCGGTCGAGGCCCATGTCACGGGCCGGGCCGGCGGGCACGACCTCGATCTCGGCGGAGAGGAAGTCCTCCTCCTCGACGTCGTACTGCTCCTTGAGGATGTCCAGGAACATCTGCTTGACGGGCTCCTTGGGGGCGTCCTTGTCGTCCTCGTCAAACTTGACGGGACGGCCGCCCACGATCACGTCGAGGACCTCGGCATCGACGGCGTCCTTGGCGGGCTTGGCCATCTGCTCGCTCGAGAGGTGGATCAGCAGATCGGAGATGGTAAAGACCGGATCGTCGACCTTGTCACCGATGTTGATGTCGACGGTGGTGCCGTCCTTTTTGCAGATGACGCCTACGAGTGCGAGCGGGGAGGCCACCCAGTGGTAGCTCTTGACGCCGCCATAGTAGTGCGTGTCGAGATAGGCCATGTCGCCGGCCTCGAAGGCGGGGTTCTGCTTAAGGTCCAGGCGCGGCGAGTCCACGTGGGCGCCCAGGATGTTAAAGCCCTGCTCGAGCGGGGCGGTGCCCAGGTTGACGAGCATAAGGTCCTTGCCGTGGTTGGCGGCGTACACCTTGTCGCCTGCCTTGAGCTCGCGGCCTTCGGCGATTACGGTCTCCAGGTCGACGTATCCCGCCTTCTCGGCCATCTTGATGCCTGCCTTGACGCACAGGCGCTCGGTCTTGTTCTCACTCAAAAACTGCTTATAGCCGCGGCAAAGCTCCTCGAGCTCCTCGATTTGCTGTGGTGTGTACTTTTTCCATGCGCAGGGACGCTCCATGACGCAGGCTCCTTTCGGATCGATCGTGCTGGTTGATGTACCGTGAGCCATCGTATCACGCGCGGGCTCACGGTGGCAGGGGCTGATGTGCGGTAGTCGCGGGGCGGGGAGCGTGTAAACTGGAGTGAGCAAACCGTGCCCAGCCCAAAGCGAGGTATTCAATATGTCTGACAAGCGCCGCACTTTTGCCGTTATCGACGGTAACTCACTCATGCATCGCGCCTTCCACGCCGTGCCGCCGACCATGAACGCGCCGGACGGTCGCCCCACCAACGCGATCTTTGGCTTTCTGAACATGTTTCTCAAGATGATCGATGCCTTTAACCCCGACGGTGTGGTCGTGGCGTTTGATAAGGGCAAGCCGCGCGTGCGCATGGAGATGCTGCCGCAGTATAAGGCGCAGCGCCCGCCCATGGACCCCGATCTGCACGCGCAGTTTCCGATGATCAAGGAGCTGCTCGGCGCGCTCAACGTGCCGATTCTGCAGTCCGAGGGCTGGGAAGGCGACGATATCCTGGGGACCATGGCGCGCCTGGGCGAGCAGGCCGGCTGTGACATGCTGCTGGTGACCGGTGATCGCGATATGTATCAGCTCGTGACCGAGCACGTCAACGTGGTCTCGACCCGCAAGGGCCTGTCCGACGTGGCGATCATGACGCCCGAGAGCGTGGACGATCTATATCACGGCATCACGCCGGCGCTCGTGCCCGATTTTTATGGTCTGAAGGGCGATACGTCCGATAACATCCCCGGCGTACCGGGCATCGGCCCCAAAAAGGCGAGCGCGCTCATTGCGCAGTACGGTAGCCTGGACGAGGTCATCGCACACGCCGACGAGGTCAAGGGCAAGATGGGCGAAAACCTGCGCGCACACATCGACGACGCGCTGCTGAGCCGTAAGGTGGCGACCATCCGCACCGATGCGCCCGTTGAGCTCGATTTTGAGGCGACGTCCTTCCCGGCGTTTTCTGCCGATGAGGTTTCCGCGGCGCTGGGTACGCTTGGTATCACCGCCATGCAGAACCGTTTCTTGGCGCTGATCGGCGGCGAGGGCGGGGCTGCGGCCACTGCCAGCACGTTTGAGATTCCCCACGTTATGCGCGCTGCCGCCGGCGATGCCGAGGCGCTCGCTGCCGCTGCCGCAGAGGTTTCGCGTGCGATCAAGGCAGGCGAGTGGGTTGCCGCCGTGGTGGACGATGACAAGGAGGAGGGCGCGCTTTTTGGCCTGACACGCACGCTGTGGCTGGCGACGCCCAAAGGACTGCTTGCACTTGAGGAGGGCGATGGCGGTGCGCCTGCCGTGGTCGATGGCTTCAACTTCGCTCACGGCGTGATTGCCGGCGTGCTTGCGCGCCTGTTTATGGAGGGCCGCGTGGCGAGCCCGGATATGAAAGCGCTGCTGCATGAGCTTTCGCCCATCGATTCCTCCGAGCCCGAGCTCATGGATCCGCTGGCAGTTGATTCCACGCGCATCTTCGATACCGTGGTTGCCGCCTACCTGTTGGATTCCGACCGCTCCGAGTTTGACGAGGCGTATCTGGCCGATACCTATCTGCAGATGGCGCTGCCTGCGGCGCGCGGTGCAGAGGGTGCCGGTGAGGACGCTCCTGCGCCCGCCGCTCGCACGGCGGCCTTGACGCTGGCGCTGGTCGCACCGCTGCGCGACCGCATGGCCCGTGAGAACGCCACCAACGTGTTCGACGGCATCGAGATGCCGCTTGTGCCGGTGCTTGCCAAGATGGAGCGCGCGGGCATGCTCGTAGACCCCGACCGTCTGCATAGTCTGTCCGAGGGCCTGGCGACTCAGATTGCCGAGGTCGAGCGCAGCATTCGTGACCTGGCGGGTGACGAGACCTTTAATATTGGCAGTCCCATGCAGCTGTCGCATGTGCTCTTTGATGTGATGGGGCTTCCGACCAAGGGCCTCAAGAAGACTAAGCGCGGCTATTATTCGACCAACGCCAAGGTGCTGAGTGACCTTGCCCGCGACCACGAGATCGTGCGCCTGATTTTGGACTGGCGTGAGAAGTCCAAAATCAAGTCCACCTATCTGGACACGCTGGGCCCGCTACGCCGTGGTGACGGTCGTGTGCACACTACGTACAACCAGACCATCACAGCAACGGGGCGTCTGTCCTCGAGCGACCCGAACCTGCAGAACATCCCGACGCGCTCGGAGCTGGGTCGTACCGTCAAGACGGCGTTTTCGGCAGGCGAGGGAAGCGTCTTTTTGGCGGTGGACTACTCGCAGATCGAGCTGCGTCTGCTGGCGCATCTCTCGGGTGACGAGCACTTGGTGCGCGCCTTTAACGAGGGCGAGGACTTCCATGCCGAGACGGCGGCGCGCGTGTTTGGTGTGCCGGTGTCCGAGGTAACGCCCGACTTGCGCAGTCGCGCCAAGGCCGTGAACTTTGGCATCGTGTATGGCCAGCAGGCCTACGGCCTGTCGCAGTCGCTGCATATCTCGATGGCCGAGGCACGCGACATGATCGACCGCTACTACGAGGCCTACCCGGGCGTGCGCACGTTCCTCGACAACGTGGTGGCACGCGCCAAGCAGACGGGCTACGCCGAGACCATGTACGGCCGCCGTCGTCATATTCCGGAGCTCAAGGCCAAAAACCCGCAACTCCGCGGCTTTGGCGAGCGCACGGCCATGAACCATCCTATGCAGGGCACCGCAGCAGACATCATCAAGATCGCCATGGCCCGCGTAAGTCGTCGCTTGGAAGAAGAAGGCTTTGCCGCCCACATGATCTTACAGGTGCACGACG
The DNA here is from genome assembly GCF_040092405.1 of Collinsella sp. CLA-ER-H2. Taxonomy (NCBI): domain Bacteria; kingdom Bacillati; phylum Actinomycetota; class Coriobacteriia; order Coriobacteriales; family Coriobacteriaceae; genus Collinsella; species Collinsella sp. CLA-ER-H2. The sequence goes on along the minus strand of NZ_JBBNLO010000002.1, from coordinate 72,791 downwards.
AATTGGACTTTGAATGCCCCATCGACGAAGTCGAGCGCCTAACCACCATGGTCCGCGACGTCATGGAACACGTAGTGGACCTCCGCGTTCCCCTAATCGCCGAAGCCAGCACCGGCATAACCTGGGCCGATGCCAAGTAAAGACATACCAACAACCCCAAAGTAACCAAAACAGAAGGGGGCTCCTTGCCAACAAGGAGCCCCCTTCATTCCAAACTATCAGCCAAGTATCCAGACGCCAAGACGCCATCCATGCGGCAAGCAAGTCACCGCAGGACCTGGCCGGGCGATGCGGGTAAGTTTTTCGTAGATTCCGCACGAGCCGAAGGCCACTTAATGTGGCCTTCGAGCGAGCCCAGGACCTGACCGAACGAAAAACTTACCCGCGTCGCCCGGCCAGGTCCGACAGGTTGCGTTAACGAGCCGCCAAGATGGCGTCGATGAGCGTCAGTACGCCCCCGTCGTTGTTGCTCGGAATGCGCCACTTGGCGTGCACGTTCATGTGCTCTTCGGCATTGTCCACGATAAAGCTGTGACCGACGCGCTCGAGCATGGGGATGTCGTTGTACGTATCGCCCACGGCGGCAGCATCGGCAATATCGATGCCCAGGTGCTCGCACAGGTGAGCGATGCCGGCGCCCTTGTCGACGCCCAGGTTCATAAAGTCGATCCACTCGCGCCCAGCGTTGGTGACGTAGAGCTTGTCCGAGAACTCGGGGCTATAGGTCTCGCGGAAAGCGGGCTCGGCGTCGTAGCCTGGGAAGAAGACCGAAATCTTGTTGGACTCGAAATCGATGCCCTCAAAGCTGTCGACGTAGTTGATTGTGTTGTAGTAGACGCTGATCTCGTCGTGGTATTGATGGTCGCGGGCAAGCACGTAGAACTCGTCGAAGCAGCACAGGACGGGGACAGCGCGAGGATCCTCCGAGGCACGGTTCAAGACCTGCTGATACAGCTCCACGTCAATATTGCTCTTATAGATATAGCTGCCGCGACAGATCACGCAAGCTCCGTTGTCGGGACAAAAGGCGAGGCGGTTCTTGATGCCCTCGAACATCTCCTCGAGCTTGGGGGCGGGACGTCCGCTGGCGGGGCAGAATACGATGCCGGCGTCGGCGAGCTTGTCCAGGCGCTCATCAAGACCCTGGGGCAGCACGCGCTCGTCGGTCAGCAGCGTCTTGTCCATATCGACGGCGAGAATCTTAATGTTTCCGATATTGGCGTCCGATTCGTAAGTTTGCATAAAAATGCGCCTTTCGTTTCGAGATTGTTTCAGACGTTATAACCATCAACTAGTAGTTGAGCGTATTTTCGCAGGAATGGTGCGTATTTGCACCACGCTTCACAAAGTAATGAAAAAACTTTTCAGAAATTTGAATTTGTCGCTTGTGCTGCGGGCACTTTAGCGTAATATAGCGACCATCGAAAACGGAGACGGAAAACAACCGCTTACCGAGTAAAAGGTACCGTTTACGATATTTGAATTGCGCCCGGCGATACGTGAAAGGAGAGGCAGATGCAGTTCGTAAAGATCATCACCACTGCAGACAATGCCATCCGACGCCAGCGCGCAATTTCCCGACGACGATAACAATCGTCTCTGTCCGCATGGGGCGAATTGCCTCAACAGAGTCATTTTGAGGTCGTTGGGTCTTAGCACGACATAGCCGCATGTTTCTAGGGCATGCCTGTGATGCATTCTGCTGAATAACCTGATATTGCACGGTTTTTGACCTCAAGGTGACTTGCAACTGACCGATGTTCTAACTAGCTACCAAGGGCGAAAGGAAACAGCCATGAGCAAGGAAAAAGTCGTTCTCGCATATTCCGGTGGTCTTGATACATCCGTATGTGTCAAGTGGCTCCAGGACGAGAAGAATCTCGATGTCGTTTGTGTCTGCGGCAACGTGGGCCAGGAAGAGACCGGACTGGATGCCAAGAAGCAGAAGGCGCTCGACCTGGGCGTTCTCGATTGCCAGGTGCTCGACCTGCGCGACGAGTTCTCCGATGAGTTCCTGACCAAAGCCATCGCAGCAAACTCCATGTACGAGAACAAGTACCCGCTGCTCTCCGCCCTGTCTCGCCCGCTGCTTGCCAAGAAGCTTGTTGAGGTCGCCCACGAGTTTGGCGCGACCTACGTCGCCCACGGCTGCACCGGCAAGGGTAACGACCAGGTCCGTTTTGAGGCCGCCGTCAAGGCCCTCGACCCCGAGCTCAAGGTTATCGCCCCGGTTCGCGAGTGGGACCTGAAGTGCCGTCCCGACGAGGTCGCCTATGCCCACGCCCACAACGTGCCGGTTCCCGAGGGCGCCAACGACAACCCCTACTCCATCGACGACAACCTGTGGGGTCGCGCCATCGAGTGCGGTCACCTGGAGGACCCTTGGAATGAGCCGCTCGATGACGCTTGGGTTATGACCAAGAACCCCGAGGACACGCCTGACACCCCGACCTATACCGAGATCGAGTTTGAGGCCGGCAAGCCTGTCGCCGTCGACGGCAAGAAGATGAAGCTCTCCGAGATCGTCATCGCCCTCAACAAGATTTCGGGCGACAACGGCTTTGGCCGTCTTGACCTGGTCGAGGATCGTCTGGTGGGCCTCAAGAGCCGCGAGTGCTATGAGGTTCCCGGCGCCCTGACGCTCATCACCGCCCACAAGGCGCTCGAGGACATCTGCGTCGAGGGCGACCTGCTCAAGACCAAGATCAAGCTCGAGCAGGATTGGGCCACCGCCGTGTACAACGGCCAGTGGTACAGCCCGCTCAAGAACGCGCTCGACGCCTTTATGGCCGATACCCAGAAGTTCGTGACCGGCACTGTCCGTCTGAAGTTCTTTAAGGGCAACTGCCATGTCGTCGGCCGCAAGAGTCCCTTCAGCCTCTACGACTACGGCCTGGCTACCTACGACCGCGACACCACGTTTGACGAGAAGGCCAGCGCCGGCTTTATCGAGATCGATACGCTGTCGCTCAAGACGTGGGCAAAGGTCCAGGGCCCCAGCTCTGCTGCCGCCCAGGCCTAGCGCCTCCTTCCCTTGGTATCCGCGCGGCCCATCCGCGTGATACATAACGGGCGCACGGGGTCCCTACCTTTCGTTATGCTTGCTGACACTTCTTAACATCGGTGGCCCCTACGTTCCGCCCGCATATATGATGCCGCGACTGTGGCTGAGTCCGAGCCCCGCCGGGGTTGTCCGGCGGGGCTCCTTCTATCAATTTGGCGGCTCTGCGCCTATATATGAGGAGTATCCATTATGTTCAATGCTATCGCGCATGCTTTACTTGCCCTCGCGCCCGAGTTCGATGCTGCAAGGGTCGAGGACGTCCCTATGAGCCTGAAGGCCTGGATCGATGGTTCGCAGGGCAACATCCGGAGGGAGACGTTGGGCGCCAAGTGCATGGCGCGTCACTTCTTTGCAAATTAGCTACATGGCACCGCACACGGTGGGGAATGTGTAAAACTAGCGGTTGAAAAATCGCTTTAGCGATATGGCGCATTGCTTTGGGCGCTTGTTTTGGTATTTGGAGAAAGGGGACGGTTCCATGGCTCTTTGGGGCGGTCGTTTTGAGGCAGGCGTGGCCGAGGTCACGCAGGAGTTTGGCGCGTCGCTGCCGGTCGACAAACATCTCTATAAGCAGGATATCGCCGGCTCTAAGGCGCATGCCAAAATGCTGGCGGCCCAGGGCATCATCAGTGCCGAGGACGAGCAGGCGATTGCCAAGGGCCTGACCGGAATCGAACAGGATATCGATGCTGGCAACTTTACCTTCGATATCAACGATGAGGACATTCATATGTCCATCGAGAGCGAGTTGACGCGCCGCATCGGCGAGCCCGGTAAGCGCTTGCATACCGGCCGTTCGCGCAACGACCAGGTGGCGACCGATACGCGCCTGGGCGTCAAGGCGCTGGCCAAGGAGCTCATGGAGGCCAATCTTGAGCTGCGCCATGTGCTGGTGGATGCGGCTAAGAAGTACGACAAGGTGATTCTGCCGGGCTACACGCATATGCAGCACGCTCAGCCCGTGCTGCTCTCGCATCATCTGCTGGCGTATTCCTGGATGTTCGCGCGCGACTTTACGCGCCTGAAGGCCGCCTTTGATGCCGCCGACAACTGCCCGCTGGGTGCTGCCGCGCTTGCCGGTACGAGCTATCCGCTCGATCGCCAGATGACGGCTGCCGAACTTGGCTTTGCGGGCGTGATTCCCAACTCGCTCGATGCGGTTTCCGACCGTGATTTCCTGCTCGATCTGCATTACGCCGGATCCGTCATGGCGATGCACCTGTCGCGTCTTTCCGAGGAGATCGTGCTGTGGTCGAGCTCCGAATTTGGCTTTATCACGCTTTCAGACTCCTACTCCACCGGCTCGTCTATCATGCCGCAGAAGAAGAACCCCGACTTTGCCGAGCTTATCCGCGGCAAGAGCGGTCGCGTGTACGGCAACCTGGTGCAGCTGCTGGTAACCATGAAGGGCTTGCCGCTTGCTTATAACAAGGACTTGCAGGAGGACAAGGAGAGCGCGCTCGATACCGCCCATACGCTCATGCAGTGTCTGTCGGTTATGGCCGGTATGATTTCGACTTGGACCGTCAACGAGGATGCCATGGCGCGCGAGTGCGGCGTGGGGCACCTTGCCGCCACCGATGTTGCCGATTACCTGGCTAAGCGTGGTCTGCCGTTCCGCGAGGCACATGCCGTGGTGGGCCATCTGGTCCTGATGTGCGAGAAGCGCGGCTGCAATCTTGAGGACCTGCCGTTTGAGGTGTTCCAGGAGGCAAGCCCGCTCTTTGAGCGCGACATTACCGAGGCGCTCGACATCCCGTCGATTGTCGCCGCGCGCACGACCGAGGGCGGCACCGCTCCTGCCGCCGTTGCCGCGCAGCTTGGGCGCGCCGGGGCTCAGCTCTCGTCTGACGAGCGTGCGTTTGGTTCGCTGACCAAGGTTGTCGAGATGGGCCACGGGGCAAACTAGGGGCTTGATCGGCGCAATCATCGTCGTTTCCAGATAAATCGTTTTTGCTCTTACGGGTGTTCGCTTATGCGGGCGCCCGTTTTTGTTTTCGCAGGGCTGAGCTTGTCGAGAACTTCTGTAGGACCTTTGGGTAGGTTGTGAAGGTGTTACGCTCGCGGGCGGCAATCGACCGTCTGCTCTGTTCATTGTGCTCTGTAGCTGGGCGAATGATACTCTAGTCGGGCTTCGAAACAGAAGTGACACATATGGAACGCTTCAATAAATAATAGCGTTTCAATAAACGTCTTCTTGTTTAACTGCAGCTAAAACTCTGTTACGATGCAGTCCAGGCGGGTGCCGGAATGGGACTTGGGCACGCGCGAACCTACTTGAAAGGCTACCTTATGGCTATCGAGAAGACCTTCATCATGATTAAGCCCGACGCCGTGCGCGACCGCAAGATCGGCGAGATTGTTGCTCGCATTGAGCGCAGCGGCCTTGTCATCGAGCGCATGGAGATGACCACGCTCGAGCGCGCTACCGTCGAGGAGCACTACGCCCATCTGGCCGACAAGCCCTTCTTTGGCGGTCTCTGTGACTTTATGACGAGCGGTCCGGTCGTCAAGATGGTCGTTTCCGGTCTCTCCGCTGTTGCTAAGATGCGCACCCTCATGGGCGCTACTAATCCGCTTGACGCTGCTCCTGGTACCATCCGCGGCGACTTTGCCGTCGATGTCAACGCCAACGTGATCCACGGCTCCGACTGCCTGGAGAACGCCGAGATTGAGATCAAGCGCTTCTTTGGCTAAACCAGCTTTGACTCCTTAAAGCTGTTAGCGTGTGGCTTGGGCGCCGCGGAACTCCATCCGCGGCGCCCTTTTATTCCAAAATCTATGAAGGGGCCCGCTCGGTCATGAGTTCCGAGCGGGCCCCTGCTGTTAGCTTGTGACACTGAGTGGTTTAGGCCTCGTCGACGACCTTGAGGCCGCGCGTGTGGTCGATCTCGTTGAGGAGGTTAACGCGACGCTCGTGACGACCGCCCTCAAACTCGGCGTCGAGCCACTCGTCGACAATCATCTTGGCGAGCTCGGAGCCCACGACGCGAGCACCAAAGGCGAGCACGTTGGTGTTGTTGTGCATGCGCGAGAGCTTGGCGCTGAAGGGTTCGGAGCACACGACGGCGCGTACGCCCTCGACCTTGTTGGCAGCCAGACTAATCCCGACACCGGTTCCACAGATGAGGATGCCCAGGTCGACGTCGCCGTTGGCAACGGCCTTACCCACCTTGTAGCCGGCGATGGGGTAGTCAAAGCTCTCGGAGGTGTCGGTGCCAAAGTTCACGACCTCGCAGCCGCGCTCCTTCAGGTGCTCGGAAATGATGTTCTTGAGCTCGACGGCGGCGTGGTCGTTACCGATACCGATCTTCATGGATGGTTCCTCTCTTGTCTGTGCGGCGCAAATGCTAAAGGTGTTTACCGCGTTCGACTGCATGATAGCGCGACTTTTGCGTAAACGCTCGGGTGTTTTTTGGTCAAACGCTTTAGCATGCAACAAGACCGGCTTCTCATGAATGAATGCTGTCAGTTTGTGCTTGAGCGCCGTCCGCCGGAACCATGGTTGCGGTTTTTGATGCATTGTTATCAAATAAAGGAACTAACCATTCTTGAGAGCCCAGCCCGTTATGCAAGCAGGAGATACCTATGCCTACCGATTCCGTCCGTGATGCCGCGTTTTGCGATGTTTTGAACCGCGAGCTTGTCTGCGCGCTCGGCTGTACCGAGCCCATTGCCGTTGCCTATGCAGCAGCGCTGGCGAGCCAGACGCTCGGTTGCGATCCCGATCATATGGATGTTGCCTGTTCGGGCAACATCATCAAGAACGTTAAGAGCGTGACCGTGCCCAACTCGGGCGGTATGCACGGTATTGAAGCCGCGGCCGTGCTGGGTGCCGTGGGCGGCGACGCTAAGAGCGCGCTCGAGGTGCTCGAGAGCGTCGATGATGCGGATCGCGCCCGCGTGGCCGAGCTGCTTGCCGATGCGGACTACTGCGATGTGTCGCTTGTCGAGGGTGTGCCCAACCTCTACATCAAGGTGACTGCGACGGCCGGGGGCCATACCGCGGTCGTCGAGATTACCGATCACCACACTAATGTCACGTGCCATACGCTCGACGGTATTCCGGTATGCGGTAAGTCGGCGGGGGAGTGCGCCGCCTGCGCCGAGCGCGTGGTGGCCGAGCGTGCGGCAGATAACGCCGATACGCCCATGTCCATTGATTCCATCATCGACTTTATCGAGGACGGTGACATTGAGGGCGCCCGCGCTGCCGTTGAGCGTCAGATTGAGCTGAATGGCGCAATCAGTGCCGAGGGCCTTGCGCACGCTTGGGGCGCCGAGGTGGGTCGTACGCTGCTGGGTGCTCGTGCCGATGACGTCGCCTGCCGTGCCCGTGCCCGTGCGGCCGCCGGGTCCGACGCCCGCATGAACGGCTGCGCGCTGCCGGTCGCCATTGTGTGTGGCTCGGGCAACCAGGGCATTACCTGTGCACTGCCCGTTATGGAGTATGCCGAGTACCTGCGCTGCGACCACGACCGCCTGGTGCGCGCCGTGATGCTGTCCGATCTCATTGCCGTGCATATCAAGAGCTATATCGGTGCGCTCTCGGCGTTTTGCGGTGCTATTTGCGCCGCGTGCGGCGCCGGCGCTGCGATTACCTGGCTGTGCGGTGGCACGCGCGAGCAAATCGGTGCGACGGTCTCCAATACGCTCGGTAACGTTGGCGGCATCGTGTGCGATGGAGCCAAGGCGAGCTGCGCCGCCAAGATTTCCGCTGCCGTTGATGCGGCGATTCTGGGTCACGATATGGCTATGCAGGGCCGTGGCTTCCGTGCCGGAGAGGGTCTGATCCAAGATACTGTCGAGCAGACGATCGCCAGCATGGGCTATGTGGGGCGCGTGGGCATGAAGGACACCGACGTCGAGATCCTCAACATCATGATCGGCAAAACCCAGGTCTGTTAAGACAGTTCGTCGGCTACTTGGTGCTCGTAGAAGGCCTCTACTACGGCGTTAAAGTCGCGGGCGAAGTCTTCCATGGTCCCGCGCCAGGTGGCTCGGCTGGGCTTGCCCTGGCCCACATAGGCGGTTTGGATGCCGCAATCGGGGGACGGGAAGTCGCGTTTGGGATCGTTGCCCACCATAAGGACCTCTTGCGGCTCGAGCCCCATCACCTGAAGCTGCTCTAGATAGTAGGTGGCATCGGGCTTGCAGCGGGTGGCGTTTCCCATGTGCGTCACGAGCTCAAAGGGGGCGTCGGCCAGGTCGCCCCAACCCATGCGGCATTCGATGGCCCCCTGCGGAAAGCTGGGGTTGGTAAAGAGCGCGCAGCGCAGCCCCGCGTCCTGCACGGCCTGAAGTGCGGCGTGTGCGCCCGGCATAGCATGGGCGTTGATGACGTCGTCATTCTTGTGGGGAAGAACTTCTCGATCGTAGTAGGTAAATGCCTCGTAGATCATGGGGTCGGAGAGGCAGATACCACATCTGCGCTCGACCTCGGTCTGGTAAAACTCAAGATTGGTGCGATTGTCCGTGCCGCTGCGGCGATTGGCATTGAGGTCGACCAGGATGGTGCCGAGACGCGCCATCGTGCCACCACGGCTGCGACGTCCGATGTCCGCGAGCATCGACGAGACTTCCTTAAAATAGCGAAGGATGAACGCGTTGAGGTTGATGCTAAGAAGCGTCTCGTCCATATCGAAAACGACTGCTTTGAGCACGCGGGCACCTTTCTCGTAAATATGATCTAGAGTCGTTGGCTCCGGATACTTTACCCCAAAGCCGAATGCCTGGCTGGTTATCGTCAAGTTGTGGAGACGTGTGTTCATAAGATTACGAAAAAGTCTCCACACGAGTAAAAAATCGCAGTTCACGCTTGAAATCGAACTGATTTCCCCGTAACCTATACGAACGTGATTGCATAAGCGTCACATTAGTATCTGTCGGCTCCCGAGTGTTCCTAAACGTTGTGTGCTTGTCGCACCCTTCTGTAGGTCCTAGCAATCGGGGCCCCGTAGTTCGAAAGGGGTCCACCTTTGAGTGAGATTCAGAACTCGTCCATTTTCTCTCTTGACGATGTCAACGAGGAGGAGATGAACAACCTCATCGACGGTACGATTACCGACTTTGATGAGGGCGATCTCGTTAACGGCACTGTCGTTAAGATCGAGCATGACGAGGTGCTCGTTGACATCGGATTCAAGTCCGAGGGCGTTATCCCGGTCCGCGAGCTGTCCATCCGCAAGGACGCTAACCCTGCAGACATCGTTGCACTCGGTGATCCCATCGAGGCCCTGGTTCTCCAGAAGGAGGACAAGGACGGTCGTCTGGTCCTCTCCAAGAAGCGTGCTGAGTACGAGCGTGCTTGGAACCGCATCGAGGAGAAGTTCAACTCCGGCGAGAACGTCGAGGGCGAGGTTATCGAGGTTGTCAAGGGCGGCCTGATCCTCGACATCGGCCTGCGTGGCTTCCTGCCCGCTTCCCTCGTCGACCTCCGTCGCGTCAAGGACCTCACCTCTTACATGGGCACCCGCATCGAGGCCCGCGTCATCGAGATGGACCGCAACCGCAACAACGTCGTCCTCTCCCGTCGCGTCGTGCTCGAGGAGTCCCGTAAGGCCGAGCGCTCCGAGATCCTGTCCAAGCTCAAGTCTGGCATGCGTCTCCAGGGCACCGTTTCCTCCATCGTCGACTTCGGCGCCTTCGTCGACCTCGGCGGTATCGACGGCCTCATCCACATCTCCGAGCTCTCCTGGAACCACGTCAACCATCCTTCCGAGGTTGTCAAGGTCGGCCAGGAGGTCGAGGTCGAGGTTCTCGACGTCGATCTCAACCGCGAGCGCATCTCCCTGGGTCTCAAGCAGACCACCGAGGATCCGTGGCGCGCACTGGTCAAGAAGTACCCCGTCGGCGCTATCGTCGAGGGCACTGTGACCAAGCTTGTCCCGTTCGGCGCTTTCGTCGATCTGGGCGAGGGCATCGAGGGCCTGGTGCACATCTCCGAGATGGCCAACAAGCACGTCGATCAGCCTTCTCAGGTCACCCATGTGGGCGACAAGGTTCAGGTCAAGGTCATGGAAATCGACCTCGACCGTCGTCGTATCTCCCTGTCCATGAAGTCTGCTGCTGAGACTCTGGGCGTCGAGATCGAGGTTACCCCGCTGCCTTCCGAGAAGAAGGACGAGGAGACCGACGCCGAGTAAATCGGTTTGACGATCACTTGTTTTAAGGGATCCGTCCGTAATGGACGGGTCCCTTTTTGCATTTGGCACCGAGATGCGCAATGCTGCCGGGCTGTCCACAGGCTATTGGATTGTCGGTGCATGAAAAAAGCCGACATCCCGCCTCGGGGAGGAGGCGGGAACGCACCGAGTAGACGGAGGGGTGCGGAGCGCGGTCGCGTCTCGACTGACAACGTTGCCCATCGACGGGATTATTGTAGCGCATGGGCGCTTCTTGGTTTATCGTGTCGAGCGCTTGTGTTGTGCCGTTGCCTGTGGCGGCGGTGTGCTACACTCTTGCACTGCTGAGTGGGCCAGACGGTCGCGCGATGTACTGCTTGCGGTACGCGTGAGGAAAGTCCGGGCTCCAGAGGGCGGGATGCCGGCTAACGGCCGGGCGGAGTGATCCGACGGAAAGCGCCGCAGAAAAGAAGACTCCCACCTGCGCCGCAAGGCGTAAAGGGAAAAGCTGAAACGGTGGTGTAAGAGACCACCAGCGTCGTGGCAACATGGCGGCTTGGCAAGCCCCATCCGGAGCAAGCGCGAATAGGAACGCTATGGGCCGGCCCGGTCCGCGTTCGGGTAGCGTGCGTGGAGCTGCACGGTAACGTGCAGACAAGATAAATGACCGTTCACGACAGAACCCGGCTTATCGGCCCACTCGGCACTTTGTTGACGCTGCGAACCCGTCAGCGCGGCAATCTGCCTTTCAAACCTTCGGGCATGACCATAAGGTCAATGCCCTCGGCTTTCAAGGCACCTTGCTCGCGCTGACGGGTTCTCGCTTTCGTTGACGGAATCATCGGCGTTGCCATTCTTTTTACTAGGGTTATCGTATTATTGAGGCTGTTTGTTGCCGCGCTTAGTTTTGTTGAGGGGCTTTGTTGGACAGCTATTTTACTCTGCAATCGAATATTGAGGCTACGGGTGAGTTCGTCGATCGTAAGAGTCGGTTTATTGCCCAGCTGGTCCATATTGAGTCCGAGGACGAGGCGAATGCCTTTATCGAGATGGTTCGCAAGCGTCATTACGACGCTCGACACAATGTTCCCGCGTGGATTTTGGTCGATGGACGCGAGCGCCAGAGCGATGATGGTGAGCCTAGCCGCACGAGCGGTATGCCGACGCTCGAGGTGCTGCGCGGTGCGGGACTTAAAAACGTATGCTGTGTTGTGACACGTTATTTTGGTGGCACGCTGTTAGGGCCCGGTGGCTTGGTGCGCGCCTATACCGCGGCGACGCAGGCGGCGGTGGCCGCGGCTCAGGAGGCCGGGCAGATCGTCGAAATGACGAGCGTCGTGCCGGTTGATGTACGTGTGGCCTATCCGCAATACGACCAGGTGCTTCGCTTGGCGCAGGATTCGGGTGCCAAGGTTGCGGATACCGATTACGCGGATGCCGTGACGATTCATTTGGTGTTTAAGGCGGGGGAGCAGGAGCCATTTTGTGCCAAGATGCGCGAGCTTATGGCGGGGCGCGAGGAGATCGAGGCCGGCGCTCCCGAATTTGCCGAGTTCTAACGACGACGGCCGGCGTGCTTTTGGATGGATCCCAAGCGCGCCGGCCGTCTTTTATGTTGCTGCCGTCTACTCGGCGAGCTGCTTTAGCACATCACAGGCGATCTCGACGGCATCGTCGATGCAGCCGGGGCAGCTGCGGAGCGGACCCTTATCCGATCCGACGCCCTTGAGCGTGCCGCAGACGGTCGTCGTGTTCTTCTCGCCAAAACGTTTGGCGATCTCGCGCGACAGTTTGTAGGTCTGGCCCTTGGTCTTGGGGTTTTCCATGCCATCGCTCATTACAAAGCCCATGATGGCCACAGCGCCCGAGATGGCACCGCAAGTTTCGGTCATGCCGCCCATGCCGGCGCCAAAGCCCTCGGTGAGGGTAAAGGCGACCTGGGGGTCGAGCCCCACAGCGGGCGCGAGCGTGCAGGCGACGGCCTGCGCGCAGTTAAAGCCGCGGGCGTGGTATTCGGCAGCCTGAGCCTGGCAGGTGGCAGTGTTGAGCTGAGTGGTATCAATCTGCTTCATCGGTGTCTCCTTGATTGCGGTGTACCCGCCTATGGTACCCTTGCTGGCGCATTCGCTTATCGAGACCGCAGTGCATATCTCATTGTTTTTCGCCATCGAACACTTTCTTAAGATTTGGGACAAATAAACCTGATTAATTTGTCCCATAACCTATCGGCGGGATGGGTTGAGAGGGGTGCGGGGTAGCGGTATCGTGAACCGAATAAAAACAAAACCCAAGTAAGGGAGTTGGATATGTGCGAGCAGACTATCGGTACCACGTGCGTTCAGGGCGGCTATCATCCGGGCGATGCGGAGCCGCGCCAGGTGCCCATCTACCAGTCCACCACGTGGAAATACGACACGTCCGAGCACATGGGCAAGCTGTTTGACCTGGAGGAGTCGGGCTACTTCTACAGCCGTCTGCAGAATCCCACGTGCGATCTGGTTGCCGCCAAGATCTGCGAGATGGAGGGCGGCACCGCTGCGATGCTCACGAGTTCGGGCATGGCCGCGAACTTCCTCGCGATCTTTAACGTGGCCGGTGCCGGTGATCACGTGGTCGCGAGCTCTGCTATCTACGGCGGTACGTATAACCTGCTCGCCCACACCATGGGCCGCATGGGCGTGACTTGCACGTTTGTCGCCCCCGACTGCACCGATGAGGAGCTGGAGGCAGCCTTTGAGCCCAATACCAAGCTCGTCTTTGGCGAGACGATTGCCAACCCCGCCCTTGCCGTGCTCGATATTGAGCGCTTTGCCAAGGCCGCGCATGACCACGGCGTGCCGCTGATGGTCGACAACACCTTCCCGACGCCCGTGATGTGCCGTCCCTTTGAGTGGGGCGCCGACATCGTCACGCACTCTACCACCAAGTACATGGATGGGCATGCGGCCTACCTGGGTGGCGTGATCGTCGACCACGGCCAGTTTGACTGGATGGCCCATGCAGACAAGTTCCCGGGTCTCACCACGCCCGACGAGAGCTATCACGGCGTGACCTATGCCGAGAAGTTCGGTCGCGAGGGTGCCTTCATTACCAAGGCAACCGCTCAGCTCATGCGCGACCTCGGCCCCATGCAGAACCCGCAGGCGGCGTTTTTCCTGAATAGCTCGCTCGAGAGCCTGCATGTGCGTATGCCGCGTCATTGTGAGAACGGCCTGGCCGTTGCTAAGTTCCTGCAGAGCCATCCCAAGGTGCGCTTTGTGAGCTATCCGGGCCTGGAGGGCGATAAGTACTATGACCTGGCTCAGAAGTACATGCCCAACGGTACCTGCGGCGTCGTGAGCTTTGGCTTTAACGGTGGTCGCGCGGCGGCCGAGACCTTTATGAAGAGCCTTAAACTCGCCCAGATCGCCACGCATGTGGCCGATGCTCGCACCTGCTGCCTGCATCCCGCTAACGCCACGCACCGTCAGATGAACGATGAGGAGCTCATCGCCTGCGGCATCTCCGCCGACATGGTGCGCCTGTCGTGCGGCCTCGAGGACACGGCCGATCTGATTGCCGACCTTGAGCAGGCACTCGAGCAGTGCTAGGCTAGCCTTCGCACAAGTCGCCGATGCTGGCAGAAAGCTTCGGTGACCTTTCGTTCCGATTCCGTAGGCGGGACCCCAATCGTGACTGTTCGCAGGCGATTGGGGCCCCGTTTTTGCGTTGTACCACTCGAAAGGATGGATATGGAGAAAACTGCAGAGCAGCTGCGCCGCGAGCGCATTGCCCTAGAGGGCGACACCCATGGCAAGAACAAATGGGCGATTCTGTTTACCGTGCTCATCATGACGTTTATGGTGTGTCTGGATTCGACCGTCGTGACCGTGGCGCTGCCCGTGATGCAAAAAGAGCTGGGTGTGGGCCTCGATCGCATTCAGCTGGTAAGCTCTGTGTATCTGCTTGCGACGTGCGTGGCTATGTTGCCGTTTGGCCGTCTGGGCGACGTGCGCGGCAAGGTGAATGTGTTTCAGCTGGGCGTCATCGTCTTTTCGGTCGGTTCGCTGCTGTGCGGCCTTTCGGCCTCGCTCGAGGTTCTTATCCTGGCACGCATTGTTCAGGGCGTCGGTTGCGCGGCGGCCATGGCTAACAACATGGGTATCATCACCGAGTCGTTTCCGGCGCGCGAACGAGGCCGTGCCATGGGCATTCTAGCGACCTTTGTGGCCCTCGGCATGATGTGTGGCCCCGTGCTCGGCGGCATGCTGGTGGCAAGCTTTCCTTGGGAGAGCATCTTCCTCATCAACCTGCCCATTGGCGTCATCTCGTTTATCGTGGGGCTCTACACACTGCCGCATGTTAAGCCGGAGGCCGGCGAGCGCCCCATGTCGCTGGCGGAGGCCGCGCGTCGCTGCTTTGCAAATTCGGCCTTCACCATCAATCTTGCCTGCATGCTCATCGTGTTTGTTGGCATTGGCGCATCCGAGTTTATCCTGCCGTTCTATTTTCAGGACGCCCACGGCTTTGGTTCCGACATTTCCGGACTGCTCTTTTTGGCGCTGCCAATGGTGAATGCCTTTATCGGCCCGCTTTCGGGAACGGTTTCGGACCGTGTTGGCTGCGAGGGTCCCACGGCGGTCGGCCTGGGCGTGTACGTGTGCGGTCTCTTTGCAGTAAGCACGCTCGACGAGCACTCTTCTATCCCTGTGATCGTGTGCTGCGTCGCATTTATGTCGTGCGGTACGTCGATTTTCCAGAGCCCCAACAACTCGCTGTACATGGGCTCGGCTCCGCGCGAGGCACTTGGCTTTGCAGGTAGCTTGGGCAGCTTGGCGCGCTATGCGGGCATGGCGCTGGGTATTACGGCAGGTTCGCATATCCTTTATGGGCAGATGAGCGTGGCGATGGGCGAGGCCGTGACCAGTTTTGTTGCAGGCCGTCCGGATGTATTCCTATTCGGCTTTCGCTCGGTGTTCTACGTGCTTATGGCTGTGGCCGCTGTGGGCTTTGCGCTTGCCATGGTGCGTTTGGTGAAGATGCGCGCCCGCCATTAGCGTGTTGGGAGGCTGTCTGCCACGATTCGCGCCGTCCCAAAAAGACTGGTTTGTGGTGCGATGCGGCTTGTGGGGCGGGCGGGGGTCGGTCCGTGGTAGACTATCGAACAACGTTTATTAATCGCGCGGTATCGTTGCCGCGAGAAGGGGTTGCGCCATGCAGGAGCTTGAGGATCGTATTCGCCATGACGGCATCGTAAAGGCCGGTAACGTCCTTAAGGTTGATGCCTTCCTCAACCACCAGTGCGACGTTGAGCTGTTCGACCACATGGGCGCCGAGTGGGCCCGTCTGTTCAAGGATGTCGAGATCAACAAGATCCTGACGATTGAGGCTTCGGGCATTGGCATGGCTTGCATCGCAGCTCAGCATTTTGGCGGCGTACCGGTGGTCTTTGCTAAGAAGGCACAGTCCATCAACCTCGATGGCGAGCAGTATGCCACGACCATCTACTCCTTTACCAAGCAGAAGGAGTACCCGGTCATCGTTGGCAAGCGCTTCCTGTCCGAGGGCGACAAGGTCCTGATTATCGACGATTTCCTGGCCAACGGCTGCGCACTCGAGGGTCTTATCAAGATCTGCGAGGCTGCGGGTGCCGAGGTTGCCGGCATTGGCATCGCGGTGGAGAAGGGCTTCCAGGGCGGTGGCGATAAGCTCCGCGAGCGCGGCTTCCGCGTTGAGAGCCTGGCCCGTATCGCCGATATGGACTGCGATACCGGCGAGATCACCTTCGCTTAAGCGCGCAACACAAGCGATTGGTATGCGATGTGACAAAGGGACTTTCCCTTTGTCACATTTTTTTTGTATGAGGGGAGGTGTTGATATGGATGAGAACAAGATGGGATGGCGCGAGTATGCGCGCTATGCCGAGATGTCGGTTGAGAGGTTGGCACGCGACTGCGAGGTTCAGGTGTTTCGTGCGACGGGCCCGGGCGGCCAGGGTGTGAACACGACGGACTCGGCGGTGCGTATGAAACATATCCCTTCGGGAATTACCGTGACGGCGCGCGAGAGCCGTAGTCAGTTTCAGAATCGCGCGAGCTGCCTGCGTAAGCTGCGTGCAGAGCTTGAGCGTCGTGGCCGTCCGCCGCGCCGTCGCGTCAAGACCAAAGTGCCCCAGCGATCGCGCCAGCGCAGGCTCAACGACAAGCACTTCAATGCGATTAAAAAGGCTAACCGTCGCAAGCCGGGCGGGGAGGAATGATCTTCTCAATAAGTTGCGGTGAAATAGGGACTGTTTCGCGGCTTTAACTGCATAAACAGTCCCTATTTCACCGCAACTTAGGTGGGGTTAGCGGGTTGGGTGCCAGACTTGGAGGGCGCCGGGTAGGATGTCGACTTCGATGCGCGAGGCGACGATGGGCTCGCCGTCGGCCTGGATGGGGTAGTCGGGCTCCTCAAAAGTTAGCTCGGCATGGCGGCAGCGGCGCATGCGAACCGGTGGCAACTTGGTATGGTGGCCGTCCTTGGCCGAAAGGAACATAGGCAGGGCTACCGCGCGAGGGACGGGGCCGCAGGCGTAGCAGACGTCGAGCATGCCGTCGCAGGGGTCGGCATCGGGGCAGATGCGATAGCCCGAGCCATAGGTAGGACCAAGCTGAATCGCCATGATGATCGCCCTCACGCGCTCGGCGGGCGCGCCGTCAAAGCTGACTGTCATGGGGTAGCTGCGATAGCGCAGGCCAAACTGCTCAAGTCCCGAAAGGGTGTAGAGCGGAGCACCCGTCAAGCCGGTCTTTTTGCGCAGCTCGGTGGTGCCAAGGCCGATGGCGGCATCGATGCCGACC
Organism: Collinsella sp. CLA-ER-H2; assembly: GCF_040092405.1. Classification (NCBI taxonomy): domain Bacteria; kingdom Bacillati; phylum Actinomycetota; class Coriobacteriia; order Coriobacteriales; family Coriobacteriaceae; genus Collinsella; species Collinsella sp. CLA-ER-H2. The sequence continues at coordinate 55,782 of NZ_JBBNLO010000002.1, read as the reverse complement.
GAGAGCGTCTGGTCGTAGTACTCAACGGTAGCCTCGCCGCTGCCGCTCGCAGGGCTCCACGAGCGAATGCGCCCGATGTCCTGACGCTGCAGCTCGCAGGTGAGCAGCGCGCCAAAATCCTTACCGGAGAAATCGTCGATGCCGAGCGTTTGGGCAAAATCGTTGCCAGAGCCCACGGGTAGGATGGCAAGAGCGGGGCGGGTGTCCTCCTCTTGCGTCATAAGCCCGTTGACGACCTCGTGAATCACGCCGTCGCCGCCAAGGGCGATAACGGTGCGATAGCCCTGGGCCTGTGCGGCCAGCTCCTTGGCGTGTCCCGTGTGCTCGGTTAGCACCAGGTCAAACTGGGATGCGCGCGCGGTCATATCCAAAAAGCGTTGCAGGCGCTCGGCAACTTCGCGTGCCGCACCCGACTGGGCGGCTGGGTTGGCGATGATGAGCGTGCGACCAAAATCAGTTGCGTGCATGGGGCGACTCCCGGCGTGTGACATGACAGTGCGGTCGCGCTCAGGTCGAATTGCCCCCGATTGTGGCTGCACGGCGATTATTACATCTACTCTATCAGGTCGTTGTGGCGCTCGATAGCATCCGCTACCGTACCGCCCTCATCCACAATAAGCGAGCGGCGCTTGGGTGAGATGATGCGCTGGGCGGGGTACACGCCGCGGTGTCCGCCGGTTAGGTAGCTGATAAAGGCCACGATGACAAAGAACCCGGCGGCCGTGCCGTGGAACAGGTCGATGGCCATCATACAGGTGGTGATGGGCACGTTGAGGCCGGCGCAGAACACGCCGAGCATGCCGAGAGCCGCCAGAAAACTGGGGTCAAGCCCGGTAAGGCAACCGATCCAGCCACCGAGTGCCGCACCGATGCCAAACAGGGGCGTGACCTCGCCACCTTGGAAGCCCGCGCCCAGGGTAAGCGCTGTGACGACCAACTTGATGGCTGCGTCCGCCAAGGTGGTGTTGCCTGCAAATCCGGCGCCGGAAAGCCACGTGGAAAGGCCGGCGTAGTCCCAGGCGTCAAGGAGGGCATAGGCGGCCAAAACCACGAGTGCGCCCACGAGTGCGCGAGTAAGGTAATTGGTGATAAAGCGACCGTAAAGGCTTTTGACGGTTCGAACCGACCAGGCAAAGAGGCGTGCCGTCAGACCGAAGATAATTGCGCTGATAACAACGATGACAACCGTCCGTGGTGTCATGTTGGGAACGCTGGCGATGACATTCGCCTCGTACTCGGTTCCCAAGGCAAGCGACGTAAAGTAGCCGGTAAACGAGGCGACCAGGCAATAGATGCCCGCGGTGTAGTCGATCTTGCCGATAAAGCACATCTCCATGCCAAAGAAAGCTCCGGCAAGGGGCGAACCGAATACGGCGCCAAAGGCCGACGAGATGCCGGCGAGCATGAGGTCGTGGTGGTCGTGCTTTTTGAGGTGGGCGAGGCTCGAGATGTTGCTGGCGATGGTGCCGCCAATCTGCACCGCAGCTCCCTCGCGACCGGCTGACCCGCCCGTTAGGTGTGTGAGCGTGGAGCAGACGAAGGTGAGGACGGCCATGCGCATATGGATGAGGCGTGTGCCCAGAGCGGAGTCGATGACCAGGTTGTTACCGCGTTTGGCGGCAAGGCCGTGGTTTTTGTACACCCATGCGGTGGCAACGCCCACAACGGGAAGCAGCGCGTAGACCCACGCATGGTGCTCGCGATAGTCGGTCGCGATATTCAGCGAGGCCAAAAACGCCCAAGCGGCAACGCCCATGGCGAGCGAGACGATGACGACGAGTATGAGCAACTTGGCGCTCGCGAATAGGTTGCGGACGTTGCGGCGCGTGTCGACAGCCAAGAGATGCTCGGAGCGGGTGAGCTGATGCCTGCCTGCCATGATGACGTCGTTAAGGGAGAAAAAGCCGCCGGCGTCGAGCGGTTGGGAATGATCCTGCGCCTCGTTTGCGCTTTCGGGTTTGTCGTTATGAGCCATATGTTCCTCTTTTAGGTTGCAACGCAAGCATTATAAAACGCGGTAAACGCGACGAGCCGGTGGGTTGGTTTCTATTCTGTTTCGCGGCCTGCAACCGACAGGTGTATTTGCGGGTACGGGCCGAGTCGCGGTCGTGCGTCGGGGGATTATACTGAGACAAGCATAAAGAATCGGCGCCCCTGTTGTGCGCCGTGGCATTAAGAGGTGCATATGGCAGAGAAACTCATTCCGCTGGATGACGCACAGTCGATTGTCCTGTCGCACGTTACTCCGACCGATCTCGTCGAGATTCCCGTGTGGCAGGCCGCCGGTCTTCCTTTGGCCAAGGATGCGGTGGCCGATATCGACATCTCGCCGTTTGCCAACAGCGCTATGGACGGATATGCCGTGCGCTCGGCGGACTTGGTGCAGGCATCTGGCGATGCGCCAGTGACGCTCGACGTTATCGGACACGAGGCCGCGGGTCATGTGTTTGGGGGCACAATCGGCGCGGGTGAGACAGTCCGCATCATGACGGGCGCGCCGGTACCCGAAGGTGCCGATGCCGTGGTGAAGTACGAGATCGTCGACGTGCTCGATGGCGACGGCAACGAGGGCTCGCACGTTCGCTTCTCGGCGCCTGCCAGGGTAGGGGAGAACGTTCGCTCTGCCGCCGAGGAGGCTCATGCCGGCGATGTTGTGATGCACGCCGGCGAGGTCGTGGCTCCGGCGGGCGCGGGTCTGCTGGCAAGCGCCGGATACGCGAGTGTGAAGGTGCACGCTGCCCCACGCGTGGGCATTATCTCGCTAGGCACGGAACTGGTCGCACCGAGTAAGGTACCGGCGCGCGGTCAGATTCGCGATTCCAACTCCTCGGCGCTGATGGCCGAGGCACTCGATGCCGGCGCCGAGCCCGTGTTCTACGGCATTGCGCCCGATGATGAGCAGGCGATTGCCGAGCTGGTGCATCGTGCCGTGCAGGAGTGCGATTTTGTCATTACGAGCGGTGGCGCCTCGGCGGGCGATTACGATTTCGTGACGGCGCTCGTCCGGCGCGAGGGCGAGGTGCTGTTTGACCGCATCTCGATGCGCCCGGGCAAGGCCATCACGTTTGGCTTGCTCGCAGGTAAGCCCTACCTGGGGCTTTCAGGCAATCCGGCCGCGGCGTATGTAGGCTTTGAGATGCTTGCCCGTCCAGCGATTCGCAAGATGCGCGGCTTTGTCGAGGGCGTGCGTCCCGTGCAGCAGGCGACGCTCACACACGGCGTGAAAAAGCGACAGCATCGCCGCTTCTTCGATCGCGCCACGGTTTTGCGCGACCCCGAGACCGGTGAGTTGTTGGTGACCGAGGCCAAGACGCAGAATTCGGCGCTGCTTGGAACTATGCAACGCGCCAACTGCCTGCTGCGTATTGACGAAGGACCGTGCGAGCTCAAGGCGGGCGACGTCGTGGATGTCGTGCGTGTCGACCTGCCTGAGGGCACGGTGCTATAGGAGGAATGCTATGGAGTTGAAGATTTCGATTGTGACGTGCTCGGATACGCGCGATCTTGGCCAGGACGAGGCTGGAGCCGCACTCGAGGAACTCATCGTGGCGCAGGGCTGGACGGTCGCCTCACATGTGGTCGTGCGCGACGACGCCAGCGAGATCGGTGATGCCATTGTGGAAGCCGCAGATGAGTGCCACGCCAATGTCGTGCTCACCTGCGGCGGCACGGGGCTTTCGATGCGCGATGTGACGCCCGAGGCGACGCGTGCCGTCTGCGACCGCGATGTACCGGGTATTGCAGAGGCAATCCGTGCGTACTCCATGACCAAGACGCGCCGCGCCATGCTTTCGCGCGCCGTGTGCATGCAGCGTGGGTATACGCTTGTCATCAACTTTCCGGGATCTACGAAAGCGGCCCGCGAAAGCTGGGAGGCCGTGAGCGACCAGTTGGAGCATGCGGCCCAAATGACGGCGGGCGGTGGGCACGCCAAATAAGCGCACTACCTGCGGCGGAGCGACCTTACGGGCTGCTCCGCCTTTTTTATGCAGCGACAGTGCAGCCGTCTCGGGGTTATCGGTAAAAGAAAATTATCGGGCGAGAGCTATTCATCAGAAACATTATTCGCGTGAAAGTATAATCTAGTAACAGAACAAAGCTCGCGGCGGGGCGCCCGGGTGTAGTCTTCGAAAGGGTTGAACATGTTCGATATGGTTTCTCGCCGCGGATTCGTCTCGCTTTCTGCTGTCGCCGCTGCTGGCCTTGGCCTTGCCGGCTGCTCCGACAATAAGGCACCTGAGTCGACTGGCTCCGATGCCGGTTCCGCCAAGACTTCGTCCAAGAAGGCTGTCGAGCTTCAGGTCTTCGCTGCTAACTCTCTCGAGAAGGCTCTGCCCGAGGTCCAGGAGCTCTACACCGAGCAGACCGGCACCACGTTTGCCGACACGCAGTTCAAAGCGTCCGGCGACCTTGTCGAGCAGATGCGCGCCGGTGCCGCCGTCGACGTGCTCATCACGGCCTCCAAGGGCACCATGGACGACGCTGAGACCGCCGAGCTCGTCGACGCCGGCACCCGTGAGGATATGTTTGTCAACGACCTTGTGATCATTCGCGCCGAGGGCTCCGACACCATGGTCGAGGCCATCGCCGACGTCGCGAATCTGGACGGTAAGATCGCCATTGGCGACGCTAAGACCGTCCCCGCCGGCAAGTACGCCAACCAGGCTCTGGCCTCCGTGGGCCTCTATACCGGCGCCGAGGGCGACGACGGCGAGTATGTTCCCGAGATCGCCGACAAGGTCGCACTGGCCGACAAAGTTGGTACCGCCGCCGCCTATGTGTCCACAGGCGACTGCGTGGCCGGTTTTGTCTACAGCTCCGACATCTTCCGCTACGACGGCATCGAGGAGGCCTTTGTGTGCCCCGAGGATTCGCACAACTCCATCGTGTATCCGGGTGCTGTTGCCGAGAGCTCCGAGCACGCCGACGAGGCCAAGGCATTTATCGACTTTTGCCTGTCCAACAAGAAGGCCCAGAAGATTTGGGCTAAGTACGGCTTTGAGCTTTCCGAGTAGTGCGGCTTGGCGCGATAATTCCATCGTTTCGTGTTTCACTCCGTCCTTGTATTCGCTTGGAGCTTTTCGTGCTTAATGGATTCCGCATGCTTGTCGCCTGTGCTTTGACCTTCGCGCTTTGCTGGGTGCCGGGATTTGCGTTTGCTGGGGTCGCTGAGGACGGGGCCCAGGTTGCTGCGACCGCTCATGGGCTTTCCTATGGGATCGAGGGTTTTGAGCGGTTGGCCAAGGGGACCGCTCGTGCCATGGAGGGCCAGCCTGAGGGCTACCGGTTTCCCGTTGACGAGGACGTGGACCTTGTAGTGGCGCCTGCTGCCGATCGCGTTGTGGTGTGGATATCGCCCAAGGCGGCCGAGAAATATGGATTGGATCCGCAGGACAACGAGTGCGTATCGGGTCTCAAGGCCCTCGTCTGTGAGCTCGACAGCGCAAACTGCATGGGAGGTGCGCAGCTAGGGGACGTTGATCTTCCTTGGTATGTTACGGCGGAAACAACGTTTGATGCCGGCGGGTATACCTATGGCTTTGATGTGCGTGGTGCGGATGGGGACCGCTATGTGGTGATTGCATCGGCCTCGGGTGATGCCAAGGGCGGCGCGCGTTGGCTTGATAGCGCTCAAATGGTAGAGGCATCGTCTGTCGTATTGCGGGATGAGCAGGGGCCCTTGACCTCTCTGGTCTCCTTTTTAGGCGGCATCGACTACCGCCCGTTTTGGGTATCTATCAAAACGAGCGGCCTTGCCCTGGTGATTGCCTTTGCACTGGGCCTGTTTGCCGCGTGGAAGACTATGGGTACCTCGAGTCGCATCAAGGGCCTGCTCGATTCGGTCTTTACGATTCCTATGGTGCTGCCGCCCACGGTCTGCGGCTTTCTGCTCCTCATGCTGTTTGGCCGCTCGACCGGGGTGGGCCAGTGGCTCATCGCGCACGGCATCTCGATCGTCTTTACCTGGCCCGCGGCGGTCATTTCGGCTGTCGTTGTGTCGTTTCCGCTGGTCTACCGCACGGCGCTCGGAGCCTTTGAGAGCCTCGACACGCAAATGCTCGACGCCGCGCGAACCTTGGGATGGTCCGAACGTCGCATCTTTGCCAAGCTCATGATGCCGCTCGGCTGGCCCTCCATCGCCGCCGGCACGGTGCTCGCCTTTGCCCGCGCGATGGGCGAATTTGGCTGCACGCTGTTCTTTGCGGGCAACTACGCCGGCATTACGCAGACCATTCCCATTGCGATTTACTTTGAGTGGATGGGCGGCAATACGTCGGTGGCTCTCTTTTGGGTCGTGGTCGTAATAGCGTTCAGCTTCCTGGTCATCCTATTCATCAACATGTACACGGCGCATTCTCAAAAGTATCGCGAGCGCGGTCTCTCCCGTGCAGAGCGCAAACAGGCCAAAGATCTCGCCGGACAGGGCGATTCGCTCGACCCGGTCGGCGGCGATGCGCTGCGTATCGATCGCGAGGCGTTGGCCGAGCTTATGCGCGATGACACGGTCGCAAAGGGAGGTCGATAAGCCATGTCGCTCGTTTTGGATATTAAGAAACGTTATCCCGGGTTTGCGCTCGACATGCAGCTTGAGGCCGGCGAGGAGCGCGTGGCGCTGCTGGGCGCCTCGGGTTGCGGCAAGAGCTGCACGCTGCGCTGCATTGCCGGTGTGGAGACGCCCGACGAGGGCAAGATCGTCGTCAACGGCGTGACTTTTTTTGACTCGGCCGCGGGCATTAACCTGTCGCCCCAGGAGCGAAAATGCGCCCTACTGTTCCAAAACTATCAGCTGTTTCCCAACATGACGGTGGCCGATAACGTGTGCGCCGGCGTAAAGGATGCGGGCGACGCTGCGGCGCGCAAGCAACTTGCCGAGCGCTACCTGAGTATCTTTGGACTGGCCGACTTTGCCGACCGCTATCCCGCGCGCCTCTCGGGCGGCCAGCAGCAGCGTGTGGCGCTTGCCCGCATGGTGGCGGCGCATCCCGGCATCTTTATGTTCGACGAGCCCATGAGCGCACTCGATTCCTATCTTAAGAGCGCCCTCGAACAGAACATGCTCGACCTGTTCGATGTATGCAACCGCACCGTGCTCTACGTGAGCCACGACATCGACGAAGCGTGCCGCCTGTGCGAGCGTATCTGCGTGATGCATGACGGGCATGTTGAGGAGATCGGCTCCGTCGAGGACGTGGTCCGCCGTCCGCAGACGCTGGCGGCGCTGCGCCTGACGGGCTGCAAGAACACAAGCCGGGCGCGCAAGATCGGCGACGAAGAAGTTGAGGCCCTCGACTGGGGCATGACCTTTAACGTGGGTCGCGAGGTTCCCGATAATGTGGCGTACCTGGGCATTCGCGCAAGCTACTTCCATGTTGACAATCGTGCGGAGCGGGGTCGCAACAGCTACGACCTGCATGTGGCCCGCGTGAGCGATTCACGTTTTGAGCGCCTGGTGCTGCTGGACGTGCCGCGCGCCGACGCGCCGACGCGCCTGCAGTGGAAGGTCAACAAAGTGCGCATGCCTGTCGACGAGCTGCCGCAAGCAGGCGAGACGCTGCGCATGCATTTTGATGCCAGCAGGATCCATTTGGTTTGTCGATAGCGCCGGGTAATGCCGTCGGGGAATATAAGCCTCGGCGGCTTTGTTTTTGCCGTTCGCCGAATGAGGGATGGCAAACTCTTATCAATTAAGATAATTATTTATTAAACGACGGCACACGAGGCTGTCGTACGAATGTCAACGGTGTTCGCATGGTCGACGACCGTTGATATAGTTGACCTTAACTTGTAAAGGAGGGTGCGCACATGCCGCAGATGACATACATTCGCCGCGTTGCCGCGCGTGCCCTATATATGGCTCGGAGCCGCATATGAGCAGGTATGTTCACGGCTCCGGGAGAGACGACGCACAACTAAATAATCAGCTGCAAAGCAGGTTCCCCAAAATTCCGGGTTTAGGCGCGGTCGGGTTTTCGCCACCCACCGTGCAGCAATACCGTAGCTATTCATTTTTGATTCGAGAGGGGAACCGTCATGGCTGAAGAATTTGATTTCCATCCGATGTGGGAGAGCCTCGGCATGAATCTTGCCGACCACGACATGCTGCTGGGCGCCGTGGGCCAGATGTACGGCGATATGTTCCTGACGCAGAACAATCGCCCCAAGTCCACGTCCTACCTGGATTTTGTCGCCACCAACATCCACAGCGGCCGTATTAAGGAGATGCTCGACAAGAAGGAGGCCGGCGAGGCCACCAAGATCGTCGGTTCGTTCTGTGTGTACGTGCCCGAGGAGATCGTACTTGCCTGTGACGGCATTCCAGTTGGTCTGTGCTCGGGTGCCGACTGGGCGACCGACAAGGTCGAGGAGCATCTGCCGCGCAACACCTGCCCGCTCATCAAGAGCTTTGCCGGCTTTAAGCTGGGCGAGGTCTGCCCCTACATTGAGTCGAGTGACTTGGTGGTAGGCGAGAACACCTGCGATGGCAAGAAGAAGGCCTACGAGTTCTTTGCCACGCAAAAGAACATGTACGTCATGGATATTCCCAACGTGCACGACGAGTCGACGCTCGTGACCTGGAAGGCCGAGGTTAAAAAGCTTGCCGCCAAGATCGAGGAAGAGTGCGGCGTCACGATTACGCCTGAGCGCCTGAAGGCTGCCATCCACGCCGTCAACGAGAAGCGTCGCGCCCTGCAGCGTCTGGCTGCGACCCGCGCTGCCGATCCGGCGCCCATCAGCGGTCTCGACAGCCTGCTGACCGTTCAGGCCGCCTTTATGGATGACACGCCGCGTCTGACCGGCGCCATCAACGAAATGGCGGCTGAGTGCGAGCAGCGCGTTGAGGCCGGCGAGGGTGTGGCGCCCAAGGGCACCAAGCGCATCCTGTACACCGGTACGCCCATGGCCGTGCCCAACTGGAAGCTGTTCAACCTCATCGAGAAGGCCGGCGGCGTCGTGGTGGGCGAGGAGTCCTGCACGGGCTCGCGCTACTACAAGGACCTGGTCGACGAGTCCGGTGAGACGGTTGACGAGATGCTCGACGCCATCGCCGAGCGCTACTTTAAGATCAACTGCGCCGTCTTTACGCCCAACGACCAGCGTATGAAGGACATTGTCCAGATGGCCAAGGACCTGCATGCCGACGGCATCGTCGACGTGGCCTTGCAGTTCTGCACGCTCTACGAGATGGAGTCGTTTGCCGTGGAGAAGGCCGCCGAAGAGGCCGGCATCCCGTTTATGCACATCACGACCGACTACGCCGGCGAGGATGCAGGCCAACTGCAAACCAGGATTGAGGCTTTCTTGGAAACCATTTAGGGCTATCCGGTCCAGCGGCTTCCCCAAGCACCCGATCTTGCCGTTCAAACCATCGCTTGCATACCAAAGTACGCGGCGCTCCTCTTTCACGGCAACCTCGGGCACCTGGGAAAGCCGTTTCCTTGGTTGGTTAAAAGGTTTGTTAAGGAGTTATATGTCGGAAAATATTGAGCAGCCGTTGCCGTCCACGTTTGAGGAGTTCAACGAGCAACGCAAGGCGGCGTTTATTCGCGTCAAGGATAATAAGCAGGCGGGTAATCGCCTGGTCGGTTTTCTGTGCAGCTACACGCCGCTCGAGATTATCGATGCCGCGGGGGCTGCGAGCGTGGCGCTGTGCGGCACGTCCGACGAGGTGATTCCCGAGGCCGAGAAGGTGCTGCCGGCAAACCTGTGCCCGCTCATCAAGTCTACGTATGGTTTTGCCTATTCGCAAAAGTGCCCGTTTACGTACTTTAGCGACATGATCATCGGTGAGACCACCTGCGACGGCAAGAAGAAGATGTACGAGCTGCTCAACGAGCTCAAGCGCACGCACATTCTGCATCTTCCGCAGGGCCGCGATCGAGCCTACGAGCGCGAGGGCTGGTACGAGGAGTGCCGTCTGCTCAAGGAGGAGCTCGAGAACTTCTACGGCATCGCGATTACCGACGATGATCTGCGCGCTGCCGTCCGTCGTCGCAACCGCTTGCGTGCGGCCCAGCTCGAGATGTTTGCGCTGCAGGCCAACCAGCCGGCGGCCATGAGCGGCGTCGACCTGATGAGCACCATGTTTGCCGGTACGTTTAGCTTTGATATCGAGGCCTATACGCAGCAGCTGGAGCAAAAGGTTGTCAAGCTGCGCGAGGCCTACGACGCGAGCGAGCGCCCGGTTGCGGCGGATGCCAAGCGCATTCTGATCACCGGCTGCCCGGTGGGCGGCGTGATCAACAAGATCGGTCGCACCATCGAGTTCAACGGTGGTGTGGTCGTGTGCATGGACGACTGCTCGGGCGAGCGCACGGCGGCCATGATGATCGACCCGGAGGCTCCCGACATCCTTCGCGCCATCGCCGACCGTTACCTGGATATCAACTGCTCGGTCATGACGCCCAACGACGGTCGTATGGAAAACACGCTGGCCATGTGCGAGAAGTATCACGTCGATGGCGTAGTGGAGAGCGTGCTCCAGGCGTGCCACACCTTTAACGTGGAGAGTGCGCGCATGCAGGAGGCTGTCGAGGGTGCGGGCATTCCGTACATGAAGATCGAGACCGACTACAGCAACGGCGACATGGGACAGATCGAGACCCGCATCGCCGCCTTCATCGAAACCCTCTAGCTTCCTCAGGCACCGGATCTTGCTCCTCAAACCGTCGCTTGCGTACCCAATGTACGCTGCGCTCCTCTTTCGGGGCAATCTCCGGCACCTGAGAAACCTAGAGCTAAGGCGCCTGAACGCGCCGCTACCTTTGATGTTTAGATTGGGAGAGAGCCATGATAGGGATCGGGATCGATATCGGGTCTACGGCGGCTAAGGCTGCTGTGGTCGATGGAGGGGGTTCGGTGGCGTGGACGTGCGTGCAGCCAACCGGGTTCTCCTCGGTCGATGCTTCCGAGCGGCTGCGCGAGGCACTGGCAGCGGCGGGTTATGACGTGGCTGCCGACGACGTGCGCGTGGTCGCGACTGGCTACGGCCGTGTTGCCGTGCTCTATGCGCACAAGGTCGTGACCGAGATCACCTGTCACGGCACCGGTGCCGTGCGCCTGTTTGGCGACCACGGCACCGTGATCGACGTGGGCGGCCAGGACACCAAGGTCATTCAGCTTAAAAGTGGCCGCGTGGCCAAGTTTGCCATGAACGACAAGTGCGCCGCCGGCACGGGGCGCTTTTTGGAGATCATGGCCGACCGCCTAGGCATTTCCCAGCAGCAGATGGCGGACCTCGCTCGCATCGGCGAGCCCACCAAGATCAGCAGCATGTGCACGGTGTTTGCCGAAAGCGAGGTTATCAGCCTGATTGGTCGCGGTGAGCCGCGCGAGAACATCGCCCGCGGTGTGATTGAGAGTGTCGTGTCGCGTGTGGCCACTATGGCCGGGCAGGCAGCGGGCGCTCCGTACTATCTGACGGGAGGGCTGTGCGAGAACGCCTACGTTGTGGAGCGGCTTGCCGCGCAGCTGGGGTCGCCGGTCACCACCTCGCCCCAGGCCCGCTTTGCCGGTGCCATCGGCGCGGCGATTCGCGCACAGGCGCTCAATTAATGCATCCGCCGCAGGCTCGCATTCATGCGTATACTGGGAGAAATGATTGACCGAAGAGAGGAGGTATCGATGGCTGACGATCAGATTAAGCTCACGTCCATGACTGCTGCGAGCGGTTGAGCCGCTAAGTTGGCTCCTGGAGCCCTCGCCCAGGTCCTGGGCGATTTACCCAATGTGCATAACGACAACTTGCTCGTAGGGTTCGATACCTCCGACGATGCGAGCGTCTTCCGTGTTGGCGATAACTTGGGCCTCGTTCAGTCCGTCGACTTCTTCCCACCGATGGTCGACGACCCGTTTCTGTTTGGCCAGATCGCCGCGGCCAACTCGCTGTCGGACATCTACGCCATGGGCGGGCGGCCGAGCCATGCCATGAACCTGCTCTGCATACCCAGTTGCCTGGGCGTTGAGGTTGCCGGGCAGATTTTGGCAGGCGGTGCCGACAAGTGCGTCGAGGCGGGTTGTTCCATCGCGGGCGGTCACACCATCAACGACGACGAGCCCAAGTACGGCCTGTCCGTGAGCGGTTTTGTCGCGCTCGACCGCATGCTCGCCAACAGCGGCGCGCGCGTGGGCGATGTTCTGCTGCTGACCAAGGCGATCGGCTCGGGCATCATCACCACGGCCATTAAGGGCGAGCTCATCGAGCAGGACGAGGCCGCAGCCATGTTTGACTCGATGCGCACCCTCAACGAGGCCCCGATTCGTCTGGCCGAGGGACTCGAGCTTCACGGCTGTACCGACATTACGGGCTTTGGCCTGATCGGGCACGTATGCGAGATGGCCGAGGGCTCGGACGTGCAGATTGAGCTTGCGTCGGGGGCGGTGCCGCTCTTTGATCAAGTGCTTGACATGGCGCGTTTGGGCATTATCCCCGCGGGCTCCTACCGCAACCAGGACTTCTTTGGCCCGCGTGTGACGGCCGACGAGGGCCTGGAGCCGGGCATGCTGGATGCGCTGTACGATCCGCAGACGTCTGGTGGCCTGCTCATCGCGGCACCTGCTGCCGATGTGGATGAGCTTGTGCGCCGTCTGCATGCCGAGGGACGTATCGCCGCCGTCGTCGGTCGCGTGTGCGAGCCGGTGCCAGGCGGTCCTGCCGTTCGCGTTGTGCGCTCGTTGATATCGTAAAATCGGCCGCCCGCATTCTGGGGCGGTCACATTCGAAAGGAAAAACTATGTCTACCAAGATTGAAGTCAATGCCATGGGCGATGCCTGCCCGCTGCCCGTCGTCAAGACGCTCAAGGCCCTCAAGCAGCTCAATGGCGAGGGCGCTGTGGTGACCTCGGTCGACAACGAGACCGCCGTCAAGAACATCTCCAAGATGGCGCAGGAGAAGGGCTGCACGGCCTCGGTCGAGAAGGTTTCTGACGCCGAGTGGCACGTGACCGTGGCGACCTCTGGCGCCGTTGCCGTGGCTGATCCCGAGCAGGATGGCGCCGCCTTCTGTGATGCCAGCGCCGGCAAGGGCAAGCTCGTCATTTCCGTCTACACCGACTGCATGGGCCGCGGCGACGACGAGCTGGGCCACAAGCTCATGAAGGCCTTTATCTTTGCCGTGACGCAGCAGGAGGAGCTGCCCGCGACCATGCTGTTCTACAACGGCGGCGCCAAGCTCACTGTCGAGGGCTCGCCGGTACTCGACGACCTGAAGGGTCTGGCCGAGCAGGGTGTCGAGATCCTCACCTGTGGTACCTGCCTCGACCACTATGGCATTAAAGACCAGCTTGCGGTGGGCGAGGTCACCAACATGTACGTGATCGTGGAGAAGATGGAGCAGGCCGTGCGCGTCGTGCGCCCGTAGCGTATTGGTTGGAGTTGCCATGAGGGAGAAGCGCCCTGCGCTTGTCATCACGTTTCCCACCACGGCGGCCGCCATGGGGTGCGAGACCCTATGCATCGAGCGCGGCCTCCCCGGGCGCACGATTCCCGTGCCCGGGGAGGTCGCTGCCGGCTGCGGCTTGGCGTGGAAGGCGCTGCCTTCGGAAGAGGACCTGCTGCGCGGCGAGCTTGCCGCGGCGGGCGTCCCCACCGAGGGCTTTACGGTGATCGACATGTGGGAGGTCGTGCGATGATCTACCTGGATAACGCTGCGACGACCATGCATAAGCCGCAAACGGTCATTGATGCCGTGACGCAGGCGATGTGCTCGCTCGGCAATGCCGGGCGCGGCGCGACGTCGGGCGCGCTCGATGCGGCGCGTACCATTCACGGCTGCCGCGCCAAGCTTGCGCGCTTGCTGGGCTGCCCGCGTGCTGACCATGTTTGTTTTACGCCCAACTCCACCGCGGCGCTCAACACCGTCATCAATGGCGTGGTGCGCCCCGGCGACCGTGTGGTCACAACGGTGCTCGAGCACAACTCCGTGCTACGTCCGCTCAATCGCCTGGCGGTAGAGCAGGGCGTGACCGTTGAGCATGCGGGCTGCGACGCGAACGGCGTGCTCGACTACGACGAGCTCGAGCGGTTGGTCACGCTGGGCACGCGTGCTGTGGTGGTGACGCACGCCTCCAATGTGACCGGCAACGCGGTCGACATTGCGCGCGTGGCGGCCATGGCCCATGCGGCCGGTGCGCTGGTGATCGTCGACGCCTCGCAGTCTGCCGGTACGGCGCATATCGATATGCAGGCCGTGGGGCTTGACGTGGTGTGCTTTACCGGCCATAAGGGGCTCATGGGACCTCAAGGCACCGGTGGCCTGGCCGTGGCGGAGGGCATTGACGTGGCGCCGTGGGCCATGGGCGGCACGGGCGTGCACAGTTTCGATGCGTTGCAGCCGCTTGAGTGGCCCACGCGCCTTGAGGCGGGCACGCTCAACGGCCACGGTATCGCGGGACTTTCTGCCGGCCTCGACTATATCGAGGCCCAGGGTGGGGTCGAGGCGATTGCTGCCCACGAGCGCGCACTCGCTGATCGCTTCCTTTCCGGTGTGCGCGAGATTCCGGGGATTAAGCTCTACGGTGCCTTTGACCAGCCGACGCGCTCGGCGATCGTTTCGCTTAACGTGGGAGATGTCGACTCTGCCGAGATCTCGGATGCGCTCATGCAAGGGTGGGGGATTGCGACGCGCCCCGGCGCCCATTGCGCTCCGCTCATGCACCGCGCGTTAGGTACCGAGCGCCAGGGTGTCGTCCGCTTCTCGTTTGGGTATTTCAACACTACCGAAGAAGTCGACACGGCTATCGATGCTCTGTGCGATTTAGCCTGCTAAAGCTGCTAGACCGTTTATACTTGCGGGACGGGTCTTTTGCCCGTCCCGTTTTTGTTTCGACCCGAAAGGTGTGCCTATGGCCTCATCCGCACCGCGCGGTCTGCGCTCCGACCATGTCGTTACCGTCGGCATCGCCCTATTCTCGATGCTCTTTGGCGCCGGCAACCTCATCATTCCGCCATTGCTGGCACTTCAGGCCGGCACGGCCACGCCGCTTGCCATGATCGGCTTTTTGATTGCCGCTATCGGTCTGCCTGTTATGGGATTTATCGCCGTCGCGCTCGCCGGCACGGCCCGCGAGCTGGCTGGGCGCGTGCATCCTAAGTTTGGCGAATTCTTCGTTGCGGCGGTGTATCTGGCCATCGGCCCGTGCCTGGCCATTCCGCGCACAAGCTCTACGGCCTTCGAGATGCTGGTGCCGCTACTGCCCGAGGGCGTTTCGCTCGGCACGGCTCGCCTGGTGTTTGCCGTTGGCTTCTTTGTCGTCGCGTTTGCGCTCACGCTGCGTCCGGGCGTTATCACGCGCGTGCTCGGGCGCATTACGGGCCCCGCGCTCATTGCGCTCATCGTGCTGGTCGTGGGTGCTGCCGTGATCTCGCCGCTGGGACCGGCTGCCGCGCCGCAGACTCCCTACAATGCCGGTGCTACCGTGCAGGGCTTTTTGACCGGTTATCAGACCATGGATCTGCTTGCGTCGCTCGCCTTCGGCATCATCATCGCCGAGACCATCCACGAGTTGGGTGTTACCGATGACAAGCGCGTGGCCTTTGAGATTTCGCGCTCCGGTGTGATCGCCGGCGTGCTCATGGCCGTCATCTACTGCGGTTTGGCCCTTGCCGGTATGCAGCTCGGCACCGTGATGTCCGACGCCACCAACGGCGCCGCCATTCTCGCCCGCTCGGCCTCCATGCACTTTGGGCTTGCCGGCACGGTCGTGGTCTTCGCCATCTTCTTCCTCGCCTGCATGAACGTGTGCATCGGCCTCATCAGCTGCTGCGCGCGTTACTTCTGCGAAACGTATGTGGTTAAAGGGGGAGCGGAGGCCTCCGAGGAGGCCATGCGCCGTCCCTTTGCGATTCTCGCCTTTGTGTTCGCAGCGTTTTCGTGCGTGCTCTCCAACGTGGGCCTCGACGTGATCCTTATGTTCTCGGTGCCCATGCTCAACGCCTTGTATCCCGTCGCCATCGTGCTGGTCCTCATGGGTTTGGTACACGGCTTTTGCGACGCTCATCCGCAGGTGTGGGTCTGGGTCGGCGGCGTGGTTGCCGTGCAGAGCGTGATCACCTCGGTCCGCGATGCGTTCTTTGCGGGCGCGTGGCTGCCGTTTGATGCGCTACCCCTGGCAGACATCGGTGCCGCGTGGGCGCCGGTTGCCGTGGTGGCGTTTGTGATTGGTCTGCTCCACAGCAAGTTTGTCGCACATTCGAGGAGCTAGGGTTTCTGCGCTTGCACAGGCGGGGAGTCTCCCCTATAATTTCCTTCGCTTTGGGACACGCAAGGTTTAGACCTTAGCTGCTCAACACCTTCGGGACGTGGCGCAGTTTGGTAGCGCGCCTGCTTTGGGAGCAGGATGTCGCAGGTTCAAATCCTGTCGTCCCGACCATATCTTGCGGGCGTAGTTCAATGGTAGAACCCCAGCCTTCCAAGCTGATGACGCGGGTTCGATTCCCGTCGCCCGCTCCATAAGATAGTTTTAACGGCTTTGGCTCTATTTGGTGCCAGAGCTGTTTTCATATACATGTCAGGGACCCCACATCCCCTCCTAAGTTGCGGTGAAATAGTTCCTGGATTAGCCGCAATAGCTGTTATCCAGGAACTATTTCACCGCAACTTATTGAGGCCGAGCGGGCTGGGTCGATGATGGGTTCTGTTGTCGAGAAGATGAGGGCAGCCGGTCAGGAGTCTGTGTAGGGTTTTGTGGTTGGTATACCGTAGCCGCGCATCATGGAGCCGAACGCTTTGACATCGAGGGTGTCTGAGAGCTTGAAATGAATGACGTTGTGGCCCATGGCACGCAGGTTCGCGTCGCGCATGAGGGCAGCTCGATAGGTTTTTGCCGCAGTATGTTCCGGATTATTTTGGGCATCGTCCTCAAACTTGCCTAGTCCATGCAGCTCAGCCAGCATCCAAGAGCCGTCTGGCATCTGCCAGCCGTAATCTGCCAAATAATAGCCGGCGTTTCCCGGTCGAGTGATTTCAACCTGAAGTTCGGGAGCGGCAACTCCCGCCAGAATCATTGCCGCCCGTGCCTCGGATTCTCCACCGTTATCCGATCTGCCATCCATGTGTTCAAAAACGTCAAATGCGCGCGCGATGCCGTGCAGTCCGCGGCAGTTCGCTTGTGCATATGCACGCAATTCTTCACGCTCGACACCGTACTCACGAGCCAACCCGTCGACATAGCCTAGTGCATATCGAAAAGCGCTCGTTCGGGCGATGTCGACCACCGTGCGATATGGATCCGTTAACGTAAACGGGCCGAGCTGCCATACGTCGCCCGGCCGCCAGCGTCGGTATTCAACGAATTCGTACATATCGCGTCTGGTGGAACGCGGCAGCAGCACTTGCACCTTGTCGAGAAGCGAATATGCAGAACCGACGCCATAGAGCAGTGCCGCCGTTGCTCCACAAAACACGGCATCCGGTTCAACGACCGCAATAGCGGATGCCAATTGAAAGATGCGATCTTCGACGCCGAGGTCATTCCAATACGCGGGGTCAGCGTAGACATGGTTGTAGAGTCGAATAATCATCTCTTTTTGCATGAGCGCGTAGGCACAGCGTTCGTCCCATTTTTTGGTAGCTACAAACAGATGCCCGCCATGATGGGCCTCGAATAACCGGAAGAATAGCTCTGCTTGCGATTTGGAACAGCGTTTATCATGACTCATTTTCGACCCCATGGTCTCGAGGGGGAGTGAATGACACTACGCTATCCCATATTTGGTCCGCCAGACCTTGCCATGAACTGACCAAAAGCTTGACGGGGCAGGTCAGAGCCATGAGTCGGAGCCAAACATATCGGCAAACGGTTGATTAGTGCCCCTCGGCGGCACTAAAAACCACCCTTACAGAAAGTTGCGGTGAAATAGTTCTTGAAAAGCTCGAATAAGCCTAAATCCAGGAACTATTTCACCGCAACTTAGGAGGGGATGGGGCTAGTGGCGGGATTGGTGGCGGAGCTTGTCGATGGTGGAGTCGGTGCCGTGTCCGCGGGCGTCGGTGCTTCGGCTGCGGGCGTCGGCGGCGGTTTGGCGCTGGCGGCGGTAGTCGATCATGCCTTGGATGATGGGCTTGCCAAAGCTCACGACACCATCGTTGTAGATGGCGGTTCGGGCTGCGAGGAGGCAGTCGGTAAAGTCCATATGGGTCTTGCCAAAGAGTTTGACGGCAAGGGCGACAACGGTGGGCTCGTCGACCATGACGTCATCGAGCAGCCTTTTCAAGGCCGCGGCAATCTCAACGCGGGGAACCTTATAGACGTCGCGCAGCGTGACCACGACGCGCGTGATGATTTCGGGGTAGACACGAGCGGTGCGCGTGGCGATGACCTTGGCGGCACGCGGTGACAGAACTTCGTCGTCGTCAAGCAGGTAGCGCAGGATGACGGTCTCGTCGATGATGGTGCTACTCATGGATATCTACTTCCTCGGGACCCAAAACCGACTCGTCGCTTTCTGTGGCTAGGTATTCAATCCAGGCATTGCGCTCCTCGGAGCGGCGATTGGGGTCCCCATATGCTTTGAGCAATCCATAGGCGGCCGTGCCGTCCTTGGAGCGCACGGCGACCGGCTGAAAGGGGAGCTTGCGCATCAAAATACTCTGCGCGACAAATAGACGGACAGCCTCGGCGAGCGATGTGCCCATAGCGTCGTAGAGACGCTCGGCATGCTGCTTGTCTTCCTCGCGAATGCGCACCTGCAGGATGGCTCGTTTTTGAGTCGATGACATCACTGGCCTCCCTTAATGAGCGTGCAATTTGAATAACAAATACAACATCGGCTAATAATAGCCAATCTTACAACCACTACTTTATTGCACTAGAGTAATTGAGTGTAAACGATATTACAAACGTACTACATCCTTTAGAAATGAGCGTGAAATCTTTCTTGGGCGTACGCATGTAATACACTCACCTTTATATCCTATCGAGAATAATTCCAACCTGCCAAAACCTCTGCAATACACCCGTATTGCAGGGCCTATCCTCAAGTTTGCCACCTGCAACTGCGTATATTTAACCTGTATATCGTTGGAGGAATTCTATCGAAGTGCCTGTTTCGCCGCATGTGCTCGATACGTCGATGCCGGACCACGGGCGGTCCGGGGTAACGTCGACAGGGTCTCTCCGGCATGGGATTCAGGAGGGAGTGAACAACATGGGCAATAAACGAGTCGTGGCTGATTCTTCACGCTGCATTGGGTGCCAAACCTGTATGGCGGCGTGCATCGAGGCACACGATATTCCCGGCAACATCGCCGCACCGCGCCTGCGCGTGACGCGTACGTACGAGATCTCCGCACCGGTGGCATGTCACCACTGCGAGGACGCTCCGTGCGCGAAGGCCTGTCCTACGGGCGCCTTGTTCTTTGATCCAAAGAACCATCGCATCGGCGTTAACGAGGACAACTGCATCGGCTGCAAGAGCTGCGTCATGGCATGCCCCTTTGGCGCCGTGAGCGTTGCGACCACGCAGGTTCCGGTCTTGATGGGCGACGTTCGCGTGGGTTCGCAGACCAAGAGCTTCGTGCTCAAGTGCGACCTGTGCGTGGACCGTCCCGGCGGTCCGGCGTGTGCCGAGGCGTGCCCGACCAAGGGCCTCACCCTGGTAGACGAGGAGCGCCTGGCGGAACTGACTGCCGAGCGTGCCCGCGCCACCATCGAAAACGAGGCGTAGGCGGGTGGCTATACAGGCCCAATGATTGTCAAATTAGTACCGAGTAATCGGTAGCAGAAAAAGGAAGGAGGGTGTCATGGAGAAGCATAAAGTGATCTGCCCGTACTGCGGCGCCGGTTGCCAGTTTAACCTCCTGGTCCAAAACGGCCAGGTCGTGGGCACCGAACCGCTCAACGGCATCACCAACCAGAGCGAGCTGTGTCTTAAGGGCATGAGCGGCTACGACTTCATCAACGACACCAAGATCTTGACTCCTCGCGTACTTCACCCGATGATCCGTCGCACCAAGGGCGCGGATCTTGAGCGCGTAAGCTGGGACGAGGCACTGGATTTCACCGCATCTAAGATGCAGGCCATAATTGACGAATATGGTCCTAACGCTGTCATGACCACCGGCTCTTCGCGAGGCGGCGGCAATGAGGCGAACTACGTCATGCAGAAGTTTACGCGTGCGTGCATCGGCACCCACAGCGTGGACAACTGCGCCCGTACTTGACACGGCCCTACTGTCCTCGGTCTGATGGACACGGTTGGTTCAGGTTGCATGTCATGCTCCATCCCCGGCATGGAGGATGCGGGCTGCATTTTCCTCTTCGGCTATAACCCTGCCGATTCGCACCCCATCGTCGCAAGGCGTATCGTGCGAGCCAAAGAAAAGGGTTGCAAGATCATCGTCGCCGACCCGCGCCATATCGAAACCGCGCGTATCGCCGATCTCTACCTTCCGATCAAGAACGGTTGCAACGTTGCGTTCCTCAACGCCTTTGCAAACTGCTTGGTCAACGATGGCCTCTACGACAAGGAATTCGTCGCCGAGCACACGAACGGCTTTGACGAGTGGTGGGAGACCATCAAGAACTACACTCCCGAATCCGTGCAGGACATCACGGGTGTCGAGCCCGCGTTGATCCACCAAGCTGCCGAGATGTACGCCACGGCGAAGCCCTCTGCCATCATTGGCTGGGGCATGGGCGTATGCCAGCAGAAGCAGAACCTGAAGACGGTGCACACCATCGCCTCCATCGCCTGCGTTGCCGGCCAGATCGGCAAACCCAATTCCGGCCTCGCGCCCGTGCGTGGTCAGAACAACGTCCAGGGCTCCTGCGATATGGGCATGCTGCCCAACCTGTACCCTGGCTACCAGAAAGTCACCGACCCCGCAGTGCGTGCCAAGTTTGCCAAGGCCTGGGGCGTACCCGAGGAAAAGCTCCCGCTCGAGGAGGGCTACAAGCTCACCGACCTGGGCCACCTGGTCGACGAGGGCAAGGTGCACTGCTTCTACAACTACGGCGAGGACCCGGTGCAGACCGAGCCCGATTCGGCCGGTATGCGCAAGACTCTCTCCGAGCTGGATCTGTTCATTTGCCAGGACATCTTTATGACGCAGACGACCATGCTCGCCGACGTCATCCTGCCCGCTACCTCTTGGGGCGAGCACGAGGGTGTCTTTACCGCATCCGACCGTAGCTTCCAGCACTTTGACGCGGCCGTTCCGCCCAAGGGCGAGTGCCGCCACGACTGGGAGATCTTCGCGGACCTGTCCACGCGTATGGGTTACCCCATGCACTACGACAACACCGAGCAGATCTGGAACGAGTGCATTAGCCTGTGCCCCAACTTTGTGGGCGCAACCTACGAGAAGATGGCTCCCGAGGGCGGCTACGCCCAGTGGCCCGTCAAGAGCACCGATGTGAACGACCACGGCACGCCCGACATGTTCGCTGGTGGCAAGTTCACCACCAAGGACGGCCGCGCCAACCTGATGGCGCACGACTGGGAGGCGCCCTCCGAGCTTCCCGACGATGAGTACCCGCTCATCCTGTGCACCGTCCGCGAGGTCGGCCACTACAGCTGCCGTTCGATGACCGGCAACTGCAAGACGCTGGCACTGCTTGCCGACGAGCCCGGCTTTGTCCGCATGAATCCCGCGGACGCCGAGGCACGCGGCATCAAGAATGGCGACATCGTCTCGATCCACAGCCGCCGCGGCCAGGTATACAGCCGAGCCGACGTGAGCGACCGTATCAACAAGGGCACGGTCTATATGACCTACCAGTGGTGGATCGGCAAGTGCAACGAGCTGACCATGCACAAGGTCGACCCGGTCTCGCATACGCCCGAGGACAAGTTCTCCGCCTGCCAGGTCGACGCTATCGCCGACCAGGTCTGGGCCGAGGGCGAGGTCGAGCGTCAGTACACCGAGCTCAAGCAGGCTCTGGTCGACGCCGCCGCTCCCCAGGACGTTGAGCCCGGCGCCGCCAAGTTCGACGACGAGACACACGTGAATCAAATCGTGTAGTCCCGTTCTCGTTGGCTTTTTGGGCCGGGCGTCCCGTACGTTCGGGAGCCCGGCCCGTTATTTTGAAAGGAAGTGGGGATGAACCGCTTCATCGACATCAACCCGGAGAGGTGCATCGGCTGCGGAACATGCCAGTCCGCCTGTGCCGACGCCCACCGGATGCAGGGTCTTCAGGATACGCCGCGCCTGGCGCTCGTGAAGACCGGCGGTATTTCGGCCGCCCTTGCCTGCCACCATTGCGAGGGTGCCCCCTGCGCCGAGGTTTGCCCGGTGAATGCCATCGAGCACGATGGCGATCGCATCCACGTCAAGGAGCAGGAGTGCATCGGGTGCAGGCTGTGCGCCATCGCGTGCCCCTTCGGAGCCATCCATCCCGATGGCACGTCTATCGCCGGTGTCGCAGGCATGTGCGATCCGACGCCTTCGTATCCTAAGTCCCTGAGCAGCCTTCTTACGTGGGCTCCCGGCCAGTACACCTGCGCTGTCAAGTGCGATCTGTGCGCCTTCGATCCGGACGGCCCGCATTGTGTGGCGGCGTGCCCCACCAAGGCGCTGACCGTCATGGGCGGCGCGGCCGATCGCGAGCTCGACGAGGCCAAGCGCCTGCGCTCGATCGAAAACGGTCCGGCCGTCGACGTTACCGCTGTGGCCCAGGGCCTGTCCGAGAAAGCAGAAGAGAGCGTAAACAATGGATAGCATGACGCTGTTTATCGCATCGCTTGCCGTCTCGTGCATCGGTGCGCTCGCCTCGGTTCTGCTGATCAAGGCCGATAACGCCGCCAAGACCGCCGGCTGCCTTATCGGCGCCGTCGCGGCCGTGCTGTCGTTCATCGCGGGCCTCGAGGCCGTGCTTGGCGACGTTTCGTCCCTCAACACGGTCTTCTTCTTCCCGTTCGCCCGTCTCGAGCTCTTGCTCAACGGCCTTGCGGGCCTGATCGTGGTCCTCATCTCGATTCTCGCCTTTGCGGGCTTCATCTACGGTCTGTCCTACTTCGACGAGTACCCGGGCAAGGTCGGGCGCGCCGGCTTCTTTATGAACACCTTCGTCGCCTCGATGATGCTCGTCATCACCGCCGACAACGTGTTCTGGTTCCTGGTCGCCTTTGAGCTCATGTCCCTTACGAGCTACTTCCTTGTCGTTATCGAGGAGAACAAGAACTCCATTAGGGGCGGTTGGCTCTACTTCGTCATCGCGCACGTGGGCTTCGTTCTCATCATGGCGAGCTTCCTGCTCATGACCAACGGCGTGGGCGGTTCCTTCAGCTTCAGTGATTTCCGTACGCATGACTTTGGACCCGCCGTCTCCTCCGCGTGCTTCGTCCTCGCGTTCTTCGGATTTGGCGCGAAGGCCGGTATCATCCCGCTGCACTCCTGGCTGCCCCAGGCGCACCCCGAGGCGCCGTCCAACGTGTCCGCCCTCATGTCCGGCGGCATGATCAAGATCGGCATCCTGGGAATCCTCAAGGTCGGTCTCGACCTGCTCGCGGGTTCGGGCGTCCAGCTCTGGTGGGGCCTCATGGTCCTGGTCTTCGGATCCATCTCGTCGGTCCTGGGTGTCGTCTACGCCCTCCACGAGCACGACATCAAGCGCCTGCTTGCCTATCACTCCGTCGAGAACATCGGCATCATCTTGCTCGGTGTCGGCGCGTCCATGACGGCGCACGCCCTGGGCAACGACGTCATCGCGACGATCGCGCTCATGGCCGCCCTCTACCACACGCTCAACCACGCCATGTTCAAGGGCGAGCTGTTCCTCGGCGCGGGCTCCCTGCTCTATGCCACGGGTACGCGCAACATGGAGAAGATGGGCGGTCTGTTCCGCCGCATGCCGGTCACGGCCGTCTGCTTCCTCATCGGTGCCCTTGCCATCTCGGCCATCCCGCCGCTCAACGGCTTCGTTTCCGAGTGGTTCACCTACCAGTCCCTGTTCAACATCTCGACGCTCTCCGACCCGGTCGTCATGGTGTTCGCCGTCGCCTCCGCGGCCGCCCTCGCCATCACCGGTGCCCTGGCCGTCACGTGCTTCGTGAAGGCCTACGGCGTCTCGTTCGCGAGCAGCCCTCGTTCCCAGGAGGCCGCGAACGCCAAGGAGTCCCCGGCTCCGATGTTGTTCTCGCAGATGCTCCTCGCGGCCATCTGCGTGGTACTGGGAATCGGCTCCCCGGTCATCGCCCCGGTTCTGGGCGACGTCGCCCAGAGCGTGCTTGCCGGCTCCGCCGTCACAGCCACCTCGGGCGTGTCTCTCGTGAACGAGATTTCCGGTGCCGCCACCTCCACCCCCGCGATCGCCATCGCGCTCGTGGTCCTCACCGGCCTCGCGTTCGCGTTGAGGTCCTGCCTCGGCGCCAAGGCCCCCGCTAAGAAGACCGACCCTTGGGCGTGCGGCTACGAGCCCAACGAGCACATGCCCGTCGTCGCCACGAGCTTCGCGTCCGACGTCGAACTCTTCATGGGCCCGCTCTACACCCTGCGCGAGGTATGCACCAAGATCTGCTGGTCCATCGCGCACGTGTTCCAGAAGCTCACCGGTGTCGCCCAGGGCGTCGAGCC
The DNA here is from genome assembly GCF_040092405.1 of Collinsella sp. CLA-ER-H2. Classification (NCBI taxonomy): domain Bacteria; kingdom Bacillati; phylum Actinomycetota; class Coriobacteriia; order Coriobacteriales; family Coriobacteriaceae; genus Collinsella; species Collinsella sp. CLA-ER-H2. The sequence goes on along the minus strand of NZ_JBBNLO010000002.1, from coordinate 31,270 downwards.
CCTGCCCGACCGTTTCCTGGTCGATGCACCGAGCGAGGGTGCCGACAAGCTGGCCGGCCTCGCCTCCAAGATCGAGGGCGGCAACTACTCCGTATACATCTGCTACATCGTCGCGGCGCTCGTGGTCTTCCTCGTGCTCGCCGTGGTCATGGTCTAGAGAGGGGAGAGGATATTATGAACATCGTTCTTGCGATGGCGCAGGGCCTCGTGGTCATGCTGGTCGCGCCCTTCTTCTCCGGCCTCGCCCGTGTGATTCGCGCGAAGATGCACAATCGCCGCGGTCCGTCCATCCTTCAGGATTACCGGGACCTCGCGAAGCTCATGGCGCGTCCCGAGTCCGTGAGTTCCGACTCGAGCTTCGTGCTGCGCATCATGCCGCCGCTGTTCCTCGCGGTGTCGTTTATGCTCGCCATGGGCCTGCCCATGTTCACGCTCCAGAGCCCCATGCCCGTCTTTGGTGACGCCATCACCATCATGTACGCGCTCGCGCTGTCCCGCTTCTTCTTCGCGCTGTCCGGCGTGGATTCCTCCAACGCCTACGCGGGCTTCGGCGGTATCCGCGAGCTCCTCATGAGCGTGCTCATCGAGCCGTCCATGCTCATCGCGCTGTTCACCGTCGCCATCGTGTGCGGCTCCACGGACATTGCGACCATGGGTCAGCACATCGTTACGGGCAACGTCTCGAGCGTCGTCGCCGTTATCCTCGCCGGCGTCGCCTTCGCGGCCGCCTGTTACATGGAGCTCGGCAAGCTTCCGTTCGATCAGGCCGAAGCCGAGCAGGAGCTCCAGGAGGGCCCGCTCGCCGAGCTCTCCGGCCCGTCCCTGGCCATGATGAAGCTCGCCATGCGCATGAAGCAGGTCGTGGTCGTCGCTTGGTTCACCTCCATCTTCATCCCCTGGGGAGAGCCCGCGACCATCGGCGTCACCGCTCTCGTGGGCGCCGTCGTCTTCCTCGTCAAGTGCCTGGTCGATTTCGTCGTCTGCGGCGTGCTCGAGAACTCCGTTTCCCGTTCGCGCTTCAAGGTGCTCGGTAACCAGACCTGGGCCGTCGTCGGCATCGCGGTCCTCGCGTTCGTCTTCGTCGTCGTAGGCGTGTAGGGAGAAGGGAGAAACTATGTCAATCGAATCGAGCTTGTCCCTCTTTGCCATGGTGGCGATCGCCGTCCCCATGCTGGGCTCCCTGCTCATCGTCATGCTGCCGCGTCCCTACGCTAAATGGATCTGCGCCTTTGCCGGCGGCATCGCCACGGTCGCTTCCGTTGGCTTGGCCGCGACGTTTGCCGGAAACGGCATGAACGCGGTCGATGTAACCTGGGCGAGTATGGGCCAGACCTTGGTCATGGGCTTCATATTCGACCGGATGAGCACGCTGCTCGCACCCGCGTTCGTCGCTATCGGCCTGCTCGTCGTCATCTATTCGTTCCCGTACATGAGCGATAAGAATAAGGAGCATCCCGACGCGCCCCGTCGTCGCTTCTACGTGTACTTCTCCACGTTCATCGGCGCCATGGCCGGTCTCGCCTACAGCTCCACCATCGTCGGCCAGCTCGTTTTCTTCGAGATCACCGGTGTGTGCTCCTGGGGCCTCATCAGCTACTACATGACGCCCACGGCCAAGAAGGCCGGTATGAAGGCGCTCATCATCACCCATATCGGCGCTCTGGGACTCTACATCGGCGCGGCCTTCCTGTTCGCCGGAACCGGCACGTTCGCGCTGAGCGCGATCTCCCAGCTCGATTCCGGTATGAAGACCGTCGTGCTGCTGCTCATCCTGTTCGCTGCTTGGGCCAAGTCCGCCCAGTTCCCGCTCTACATGTGGCTGCCCTCCGCAATGGAGGCCCCCACGCCCGTTTCCGCCTACCTTCATGGCGCGTCCATGGTTAAGGTCGGCGTGTGCGTGTTCGCCCGCGCTCTTGCGAGCGCCGGCGATATCCCCGAGATCGTCGGTTGGGTCGCCATCATCGACGCCGTCGTGACCATGCTCTTCGGCTTCCTCATGTACCTGCCCCAGAAGGATATGAAGCGCCTGCTCGCCTTCTCGACGATCACGCAGCTCGCCTACGTGTTCTTTGGCCTGGGCCTCTCCGTGTTCGGAAGCCAGATGGCGTTTAACGGCGCCGTCGAGCACATCTTCAACCACGCGTTCACCAAGACCCTGTTCTTCCTCATCGCTGGCTCTCTCAGCTTCACGCTGGGAACCCGTATGCTGCCCAAGATCCAGGGCCTCATGAAGAAGTACCCGGTCACGGGCGTGGGCTTTGCGGTCGCCGCGACCGCTATCGCCGGCGTGCCCCCCATGAGCACGTTCTTTTCCAAGTTCCAGATCATTTCCGGTGGCTTCGCGGTTGGTGCTACCAACACGGTCATCTTTGTCCTCGTGTGCGTCATGGTCGTCGAGACCGTCGCCACCTTCGCATGGTTCCTGCGTTGGATGGGTAAGGTCCTGCCCGGTGAGCCGAGCGAGACCGTGGCCGCCGGCCAGCCCCTTCCGCGCGCCATGGCGTTCGTGTTCGTCGTCCTCATGATCATGGTCGTCGTCGCCGGTCCTCTGTCCTCTAGTTGGATGGGTTAGGAGGTAGGACATGGGTTATTCGTTAGTCAATATCCTGGGCGGTCTTCTGATCGTGACCTCCACCATGGTGGTCGTCTCGAAGACCATCCCGTCCGCCATTAAGTGGTACGCGATCCAGTCGGTTGTCCTGGTGGGCGTGCTGCTCACCCTGGGCCTCACCACCGGTGCCACCGAGCTTCTCATGTGGGCCGCGTCGGCCTTCGTCACCAAGGTGATCCTCGTTCCGTTCATTCTCAACCGTGCCTACAAAAAGATGGGTTCGCCTGCCGATAGCACGCTGACCTCCTCCATCAAGCCGGCCTGGACCATCATCCTCACCGGTCTGGAGGTGGCCATCTGCTTCGCGGTGGTCACGCGCCTGAGCCTGCCCACCGCTGAGGTGGCTACTCCGGCCCTCGCCATCAGCTTCGCGCACTTCTTCGTCGGCCTCACGTGCATCATCTCCCAGCGCAACATCCTCAAGCAAATCTTCGGGTACTGCCTTATGGAGAACGGTAGCCACGTGACGCTCGCCCTGCTCGCGCCCACGGCCCCCGAGATCATCGAGATTGGCATCGCCACCGACGCCATTTTCGCCGTCATCATCATGTCCGCCGTCGTCGTGAGGATCTGGAACGACACCAAGTCGCTCGACTCCCACGACCTGACCGAATTGAAGGGGTAGGCCATGGATGTTTCAATGCTGACGGTCGCCCTGCTCGCTTGTCCCCTCGTGTTCTCCCTGATTATGGCTGCGCTCCCCAAGACGACGTCCTACAGCGTCTTTGCGGGGCTCAACACCATCTCCGTCGCGGCGACCCTCGTCCTTTCGGTCGTCACCGCGGGAACCATGCTCTCGAGCGGGCAGAATATCGACGCTTTGGGCCTGTGGCTCCATCTCGATTCGCTCTCGTCGATCTTCGTCCTTCTGGTAGGCATCATCGGGTTCATCACCGGCGTGTACTCCATCTCCTATATCAAGATCGATATCGAGGAGAAGACCATGCCGGCCGAGCGCACCAAGCAGTACTACGCGCTGTTTAGCCTGTTCGTTTTCACGATGCTGCTCGCCTGCCTGTCCAACAACATCATCCTCACCTGGGCGGCGGTCGAGGCCACCACGCTGTCGACCGTGTTCCTCGTGGGCATCTATAAGAACAAGCAGGCGCTCGAGGCGTCTTGGAAGTACGCGATGGTCTGCACCGCCGGCGTGGCCTTCGGCCTGTTCGGCACGCTGCTCATCTACGCGAACGCCGCCGATATCATGCCCAACGCGCATGAGGCAGCCTTCCTCACCTCCATCATGCCCTACGCCGACCAGTTCGACCCGATGCTCGTGCGCCTCGCGTTCGCGTTTATCGTGATCGGCTTTGGCACCAAGGCCGGCCTGTTCCCCATGCACACTTGGCTGCCCGACGCGCACTCCCAGGCTCCGAGCCCGGTCTCCGCGCTGCTCTCGGGCGTGCTGCTCAAGTGCGCCATGCTGGTGATCATCCGCTTCTACTCCCTGTCCATCATCACGGTGGGCGACACCTATCCGCGTACGCTCCTGCTCATCCTGGGCACGCTGTCCATCCTGGTGGCTGCCCTGTGCATCTTCAAGCAGGACGATATCAAGCGCCGCTTCGCGTACTCCTCCGTCGACAACGTCGGCGTGGTCGCGCTGTGCCTGGGTATCGGTGGCCCGCTCGGTATCGCCGCCTGCCTGCTGCACTGCATCTTCCACGGCTTCACGAAGGCGCTCGCCTTCTGCATGGCCGGTAACATCCAGCACATCTACCACACCCGCGACCTGAACAAGATCAAGGGCGTCGTCGAGATCGCTCCCGTCACGGCAGCGCTCACCATCATCGCCCTGCTCGCGCTCGCCGCCTTCCCGCCGTTCGCCCTGTTCATCTCCGAGTTCCTCACCTTCGTGGCCGGCGTTCAGTCCGGTCCCATCTGGGTGGTCGTGCTCGTGGCCATCGGTCTCACCGGCGTGTACTTCGCCCTTACCGGCATCGCGCTCAAGTCCATCTTCGGCAAGGCGCCCGAGGGCATGAAGCGCCACGAGGTGCCCGCCCTCATGATCATCCCCGAGATCGCCCTCGCGATCGTGGTCATGTGGTTCGGTATCGCCACCCCGGTCGCCATCACGAGCGGCGTCGAGGATGCAACGTCCGTCGTTTTGAACCAGAGCGTCGAAGAGCTCCACGAGGCCCCTCTCTACCGCATGGTGTTCAGTTCCCAGACCAAGACAAGTGAGGTGAATTAGCACCATGGCAGAACCTGAAAAGAAGGACTACGCTCGTCGTTGCGAAAGCCACGTCGAGGCCCTGCGCGCCGCAGTGCCGGGCGCTATCGAGAAGGTTGAGTGGCAGTGCGAGGACCAGCTGACGATCACCGTCAAGCTGGACCGTCTGCCCGAGGCCGTCCACTACCTGTACTACGAGCGCTACGGCTGGATTCCCGTGATTGTCGGCAACGACGAGCGCTCCCTGTGCGGCCGCTACGCCGTGTACTACGTCATCTCCATGGAGGGGGAGGACCCCGGCTGGGTTACCGTGCGTGCCGAGGTCGACCCCGCCAAGATGACGTTCCCGTCCGTGACGCCGTTCGTCCCCGCCTGCGTGTGGGGCGAGCGCGAGCTGCGCGATATGTTCGGCCTGATTCCCGAGGGTCTGCCCGACCGCCGTCGCCTGGTGCTTCCCGACGATTGGCCCAGCGGGCTGTACCCGTTGCGCAAGGATTCGATGGATTACCGTTTCCGCCCCGCCCCCGCGAGCGACATGGAAAACTACGAATTCTTGGCCGACACCAAGGGCAAGGAGACCACGCTCGTCCCCATGGGACCGTTGCACATCACCTCCGACGAGCCCGGCCACTTCCGCCTGTTCGTTGAGGGCGAGACGATCGTCGATGCCGACTACCGTCTGTTCTACGTGCACCGCGGCATGGAGAAGGTCGCCGAGACGCGCCTGAACTATGACGCCGTGACGTTCCTCGCCGACCGCATCTGCGGCATCTGCGGCTGCGCCCACTCGGTGGCCTATGCCGAGGCCGTCGAGCGCGCCCAGGGCATTCATGTCCCGCCGCGCGCCCAGTACATCCGCGCCATCATGCTCGAGGTCGAGCGTCTGCACTCACACCTGCTCAATATTGGCCTCGCATCGCACTACACCGGCTTCGATTCGGGCTTCCAGCAGTTCTTCCGCGTCCGCGAGAAGTCCATGGACCTGGCCGAGAAGCTCTCCGGTCACCGCAAGACCTACGGCCTCAACGTGATCGGCGGCGTGCGTCGCGACATTTTGGCCGAGCAGAAGCTCTCCACGCTCACGACCATCCACCAGCTGCGCTCCGAGGTTCAGGAGCTCGTCGACGTCTTGCTCTCCACGCCCAACTTTATTGAGCGTACGAGTGGCATCGGCATCTTGGACCGCAAGATCGCACGCGACTTCTCGCCGGTCGGCCCGCTCATGCGTGGCTCGGGCTATGCCCGCGACGTGCGCTTCGACCATCCCTTCGACGGCTACGCCGATCCGGACGTTCAAAAGATGCACGCCGCCACGGCTGACACCTGCGATGCCTTCGGCCGTACCGCCGTTCGCATCCAGGAGGTCTACGATTCGATCGATATGATCGAGACCATGCTCGAGAACTGCCCGTCGGGCCCCATCCTCACCACGGATTGGGAGTACACCCCGCACAAGTACGCCATCGGTGCCACCGAGGCGCCGCGCGGCGAGGACGTGCACTGGGCCATGCTCGGCAATAACCAGAAGTGCTACCGCTGGCGCGCCAAGGCCGCCACGTACAGTAACTGGCCGGTCCTGCGCTACATGTTCCGCGGCAACACCGTGGGCGATGCGGCGCTGATCGTTGGCTCGCTCGACCCGTGCTATTCCTGCACCGACCGCGTGACGGTGACCGATGTCGCCGCCAAGCGCGACCACGTGCTCGACAAGGAGCAGTTCGAGAACGTCTGGCGCGACAAGTCGCCGCTCGCGGGCGAGGGCACCATGGCCGCTCCGCTCGATGAGGAGGCGCTCTAATATGCTGAAGCTTTGGAAGGTTAACGCCAAGGCCGGCGACGCGACGGTCAAGTACCCGTTTGCGCCGTTCCCCACCAACAAGGACATGCGCGGCAAGCCCGAGCACAATGCCGAGCTCTGCATCGCCTGCGGTGCCTGCGGCGTGGCGTGCCCGGCCGATGCCATTCGCATGGACACCGACCTTGCGGCCGATACCATTACCTGGTCAATCGACTACGGCCGCTGCATCTTTTGCGGCCGCTGCGAGGAAGCCTGCCCCATGGAGGCCATCAAGCTCACCGAGGAGTTTGAGCTGGCCGTCATGAGCAAGGACGACCTCACCAGCAAGAGCGTCTATACGCTCGAGCACTGCTCGCGCTGCGGCAAGCCGTTTGCCCCGCACAAGGAGATCGACTACGCAAAGCGCCTGCTGCAAAAGGCCGGCGGCATGGAGGCCGAGCAGGCTGCCCGTACCGTCGGTATGTGCCAGGAGTGCAAGCGCGAGCTCGACGCCCTGCGCGCCGCCTCGGCCGTAAAGACCGGCAACGCTCATGGCATGGCTGCCAACGAGACGCTTGCGTCCGGTGAGCCCCAGGGCCCCGGCATGGAGTATCTGGGCGGCCACGGCGTGAACCCGGAGTATATCGACCGCGAGCTCAACCCCGATGCGCCCGAGATTCCCGCCGGTCCTGCACCGGTCGAGGGCATCATCATGGATTTTGATACGAAGGAGGAGTAACCATGGCCGAACCCACGCTTTTGCCCGAGCGGCTTCAGTACCGCCCGACCAAGATCGAGCTCGACGAGAGCATCGAGAAGGCCAAGGCGACCCTTCTTAAGAAGATTAAGCGCTCGGTGTACGTCTACCGCGTTGACTGCGGCGGCTGCAACGGCTGCGAGATTGAGATCTTCGGTTCCATCACGCCCGTCTTCGACGTCGAGCGCTTTGGCATCAAGGTCGTGCCCTCGCCCCGTCACGCCGATGTGCTGCTGTACACCGGTGCCGTGACGCGTGCCATGCGCATGCCGGCCCTGCGCGCCTTTGAGGCCGCACCCGATCCCAAGATCGTGGTGTCCTATGGCGCTTGCGGCTGCACCGGCGGCATCTTCTACGACAACTACTGCGTCTGGGGCGGCACGGATAAGATTCTGCCGGTCGATGTCTACATCCCCGGCTGCCCGCCCAGCCCCGCGCAGACCATCTATGGCTTTGCCATGGCACTTGGCCTGCTGGACCAAAAGCTCCATGCCGAGACCACGGTTGAGGCCGCCGGCGAGCAGGCCGATATCCTGCACCCCGGCGTGCCGTACAAGCTGCGCGTTGCCATCGAGCGCGAGGCTCGCGCCATGAGCGGCTACCGTTACGGCCGCGACTTGGCCAACGAGTTTATGGATACGCTCGAGGGCGCGCCCAAGGGCGATATCCGCGGTGCCATGGCGCTGCTCATCGATAAGCAGTACGATCCGCGCCGCGTCGAGGTGTACTCGGCGCTGCAGGATCTGGTGCTGGCCGGAGGCCGTTAGATGGAGCTCACGGACCGCTCTGGTTACTTTGCGGGCCCCGGCATGCTCGGCGGCTCTTTTGGCGATGCCTCGCGCGCAAGCGTCGAGGCCGCCGAGGGCGTCGCCGACCCCTGCCTGGGTCACGCGCCCGACCAGGTGGTCTTCTACGAGCTCACGCGTAAGTTTGTGGAGACCGAGGAAGACGTTCCCCAGGAGGCCTGCGACGTGCTGTACTACACGCTCGCCGTGGGCCACCACACCGGCGTGCTCGATTGCTTTGAGCCGCGCCTGTCGGTGCCGGTGAACGTGTTCTATTCGCTCGTCGACGCGCTGCCGGAGGGGGAGGCCAAAACCAAGTTCGAGGCCATCCGATCCTTTGGCGAGTGCCAGCTTGACAAGGCGGCGGTGCCGTCGCTGCTCGAGGCCTGCGACACGCTGCTCGACGAGCGCGGTTTTCGCGGCTCGGCCAAGGCCGGCATCTCGGTGTTCGACGACGACTTTGGCCTGCATGCCCAGCAGGTCGCGTTTCTGATGAAGTTCCGCGATCTGGTTGAGCGCGTGCGCGATGTGTCGGGCGTGTACCTGACGGGAAGGTTGCAGTAATGGGTCGCGTTGTGGATGGACGTGTGAACGGCGCCCCGTTTGCGGGTATCGTGCTCACGGCGGGAAGCGTGCTGCGTGCCGACGATGCCGCCGGCCCCGTGCTCTCCAAAAAGATGGAGGACGCGCCCATTGCCGGTTGGTACACCATCGACGGTGGCCAAACGCCCGAGGACGACATCATCGAGGTCAAGCGCGAGCGTCCGCCTCGCCTGGTCTTGGTCGATGCCGCCGACATGGCGCTGCCCGTCGGGTCTATCCGCCTGCTCGATAAGCGCGATGTGGCCCGCAAGTCGATGTTCACCACGCATTCGCTCCCTTTGTCGATTCTGATCGAGGAAATCGAGCAATCGTGCAAAGATATCGTCTTCATAGGGATTCAGCCGGGCGATACGGAGTTTTACAACCCTATGTCCCCGGAGGTCTTTGACGCCGTCGACGCCGTGTACGACGCCGTAGCCGCCAACGACTTTTCCCACTTTGTCCGCTTGGGACAAGAGCAATAGGAGCGCTTGTCCCTGCTGATTAGGAAAGAAGTGATTGACATGGCAGATTCCAAGGCGGAGTACCCCGCTCCCGATTGCCTGGCGCCCGCCGCGATCGAGGCCAAGACCGAGGCCGCCGGCGTGACCAAGGCTAACCTGCCGGTCGCAAAGGCCTTTGTTTTGGCGATGTTCGCCGGCGCGTTCATTGCCTTCGGCGGCCTGTTCTTTACCGTGTTCTTGAGCGATAGCACGCTGGGCTGGGGCGCCCAGCGCGTCGTGGGCGGCCTGTGCTTTTGCCTGGGCCTGGTGCTGGTGCTGGTGTGCGGCGCCGAGCTGTTTACTGGCAATTCGCTTATGGTCTGCGCACTCAAGAGCAAAAAGATCACCCTGGTCCAGATGCTCAAGGCTTGGGTCGTCGTATGGGTCGGTAACTTTGTCGGTGCCCTGTTCATCGTCTTTTTGGTGTACATGGCCGGCATTTACAAGCTCAACGGCGAGGCGGTCGCCAATTCCATGGTGAGCGTCGCCGCCGGCAAGGTGACGATCGACTGGGTGACGATCTTCTTCCGCGGCATCCTGTGCAACATCTTTGTGTGCCTGGCCGTGTGGATCGGTACCGCCGGCAAGACCGTGGTCGATAAGGTTGTGGGCATTCTGCTGCCCATCGCCGCCTTTGTGGCATGCGGTTTTGAGCACTGCGTTGCCAACATGTACTTTTTGCCCATGGGTGCCGTGATGCACGCGTGCGGCTATGGCGCCGACGTCGCCGGCGCCAATGCGCTCAACGCTGCGGGCATTGCGTTTAACCTGTCCGCCGCCACGCTGGGCAACATCGTGGGCGGCGCGGTTCTGGTCGCGCTCGGCTACTGGTTTATCTACGCCAAGAAGTCCGAGGCGTAAGATACCGTCTGTTTGACGTTGGGCCTCCCGCGGGGCGTTGCCGTGCGGGAGGCTTTTTTGGCCTGGGGCTCGTTCCCGGGCTGTTGGCCTGTTGTGTTTGGCTTGTGAAAGGGGTAATCGAGATGGCATCTGCTGTGAAGCGTGACGGTCGCGCCGTGGTGACCACATGCGGGGGATGCTATGCCGATTGCGCCTTTGCGGCACGAGTTGAGGACGGTCGCGTGGCGGCCGAGTTGCCGGTGCCAGGGCATCCGTGCGCGGCGCGTGCCCTGTGTGCCCGCGGACGGCATCGCCTGGCAATGCCGTTTGACGAGCGCGACCGCATTGTGCACCCCATGCGCCGACGAGCTGATGGCTCGGGGTTCGATGTGATTTCGTGGGACGAGGCGTTTGCTCAGATTGCCGAGCGCCTTTTGGGGATTGTTGACGGGCATGGTCCGCGAGCGCTGGGCATGACGCTCGGCGTGCCCTCGTTCGACCGTTACTGGGCGTATCGTTTTATGCATGCGCTGGGCTCGCCCAACGTATACGGTGCCGACGGCGCCTGCGAGGTAAGCAGACTTACCGGCTGGGAGCACAGTCTGGGCTATAGTCCCGCCTCCGACCTTGCGCACACCGATTGCATCATGTATCTGGGGCGCTCCATTGTCGATTCGTCGACGATGGGGGCTGTTGATGCGCTCAACGATGCCCGTCGCCGTGGGGCGAAGATTATCGTGGTCGACCCCCGGCGCAGCGGCTCGGCTGCGCTTGCCGACCGCTGGTTGCGCGTACGTCCTGGATGCGATCTGGCGTTGCTGCTGGGTATCGCACATGTGCTGATAGCCGAGGACCTGTACGATCACGAGTTCGTGGACCGCTACGCCACAGGCTTTGACGAGCTGGCGCAGGCGGCCAGTGCTTGGACACCCGAGTGGGCCGAATCGATGTGCGACGTGCCGGCCGCAGAGATTGTCGCCACGGCGCGCGATCTCGCTGCCGCCGCGCCTGCCGCTGTGGTGGATGCGGGTTTTCATGGTGGCATCGGCATCGCGTATGCCAATAGCACCCAGACCGCACGCGCTATCTGCTTGGTCGATGTGCTGCTGGGCTGTATTGGACATGCGGGTGGCGCGCTCAATCCGCCCACACCGCTTTCACTGGGCGACCTCGATCTCACGCGCTTTGCGACGCCGCCGGTGCCGCGCGAGCCCAAGCTGGGGTCCGAGCGCTATCCACTGGTCGATCCGGTGCGTGGGCTGTGCACGACCATCGGTCAGTCGATTCTTGCCGGCGATTTGCGTGGGCTCATCGTCTATGCCAGTAACCCCGGTGCGGGCTATGGCAATGCACAGGCTTGGTTGGGTATTTTGCAGCAGCTCGACTTGCTTGTGACGATTGATATTCGTTGGTCCGAGACGGCGCGTGCTTCTGACTTCGTGCTGCCCGACGTGACGTATCTGGAGGCCGACCGCGGTGTGGGCACAGTCGTGGGCGCCAACGATTCGCGCGTGTTCTACCGCAACGCCGTGCTGCCTGTGCAGCATGACGGCACACGTCCCGGTCGGGAGATTTTTGCCGGTCTGGCGCAGGCGTGTGGCGTGGGCGAGTATTTCCAGTTTATGTCTGACGATTTGACGGCTGCCCAGGTGGCGCCTTTTGGGATCGATCTGGACGAGCTCAAGGAGCGCGGCTGGGCCGATACGGGCGTGGCGCTGCCGTCGCGCACGGGTGAGCCGGTGATTCCGCTTGCCGGCGGCAAAATTGCGCTGGCAAGCGACGTATGGGAACGAGTCGGCATGGGTCGTGTGCCCAACTGGATCGCTCCCATGGTGGAGCCCGGCCCGGGGATGTTTCGCCTCATTAGTGGCAACCGTCCCTTTGAGTCGCATACCTCGCGCAGGCTTGCGGCTCAAGGTGCCGCCGAGGCTGGATCGGACCTGGATGCCGTGCAGATGAATGCCGATGCTGCTGCGCACATGGGCATCGCCGACGGCGAGATCGTCGAGCTCGTGAGCGATATGGGCCGCGACCGCGTGCGCGTGGAGACGACGCCGTATCTGCATCCGGCGTGTATCTTTACGTCGGCCGCCCCCGGCGGACGTTCGTTTGGCGCCGATGCCGACGGCGCTCAAGCCTTGGGCGTCGGCCCGCTCGACCATACACCGTTGCGTTGGGACCCGTTGACGGGCGCCGCGCTCACTCAGGAAAACGCCGTTCGCGTGGAAAAGATCGCGGCGCGCGAGGATAATAGCGAGTAATTGACTCAGCTAATGTATTTGACTGATCCACGTTTCTTTTGAAAGGCCGCACATGAGCGATAGCCAGAACATGTCCGATGAGGTACGCGCCCGACTGCGCGCCATTCCCTCCGTCAACGAGCTGCTCGCAGAGTGGCCAGTTGTGAAGGCTGTGGGGGAGACCTGCGACGCGGTGGTGCATGCTGCCGTGACGGCCGAGCTCGACGAGGAGCGCGCTGCGATTCGTGCCGGTGCCGCCCCGCGTTCCAAGCGCGACCTGGCCTCGGCCATCGAGTGGCGTGCGCATCGCTCTGCGCTGCCGAGCCTGCGCCCAGCAGTTAATGCCACGGGTGTGGTCATCCATACCAACTTGGGCCGCGCCCCGCTCGCGGAGTCGGTCGCCAAGGCCGTGGCCGAGGTTGCGCGCGGGTACAGCACGCTCGAGTACAGTGTGGACACTTGTTCGCGCGGGTCGCGCAAGGAGCACGCCGCGCAGCTGATCCGCTCGCTCACCGGTGCCGAGGACGCGCTCGTGGTCAACAACAACGCCGCCGCGGTACTGCTGGTGCTGGCGACCCATGCCGCAGGCAAGGAGGTTATCGTCAGCCGCGGCGAGCTTGTCGAGATTGGCGGCAGCTTCCGCATCCCCGATGTCATGGCGGCTTCGGGCGCCAAACTCGTCGAGGTCGGCGCCACCAACCGCACGCATTTGGACGACTATGAGCGCGCCATCACGCCCGATACGGCGATGATCCTCAAGGTCCATCCTTCCAACTATCGCATCGAGGGCTTTCACGAGGAGGTGGGCTCTCGGGAGCTCGCCGCCCTGGCCCACAAGCATGGTCTGCTGTTCTACGAGGACCAGGGTTCGGGCGCGCTGTTGCCCGATGACATCCTGGTGCGCGGCGGCGAGGAGCCTACGCCGGCTTCGGTTGCGGCGGGGCTCGATTTGGTGTCGTGCTCGGGCGATAAACTGCTCGGTGCAGCACAGGCGGGCATTATCATGGGCCGTCGCGATCTGGTCCAGGCCTGTGGGTCGCATCCGCTTATGCGCGCCCTGCGCCCGGGCAAGTTGGCGCTCACGGCGCTCGAGGCCACGCTGTGTATCTACATGGATGGCGCCGATGTTGCCCATCGTGAGGTGCCGGTGCTCAACATGCTCACGCTTCCGCAGGCCCATTTGGAGCGACGTGCCCGCAAGCTGCGAGATCGTATGGTCGCCGGGCTCGATAAGGCCGGCTGCCCGAGTGCTGTTGAGCTGGAGATCGTTGATGGGTCGTCGACTCCCGGCGGCGGTTCGCTGCCTACCGTCGAGCTGCCGACGACGTGCGTTGCCGTGCGTCTTGTTGATGAGCGCCTGACGGTCGACGCACTCAAGCGCTCGCTCGTTCAGGACTTCGACACGCCGGTCGTCACGCGCACCTCGCACGATCGCATTTTGTTTGATGTCCGCACACTCGTGGGCGACCGCGATATCGAGACGGCGGCATCGACGCTCGTTGCATGCGTTGCCAAGGCGGCGCGCCGATGAGTGGGGCCGAAGCGTTGGTGGAATGCCCTGTTATCGTTGGCACGGCGGGCCACGTCGACCACGGTAAGTCGGCGCTGATCGAGGCGCTGACCGGCAAGAATCCCGATCGCCTGGAGGTCGAGCGCCGCCGCGGTATGACCGTAGAGCTGGGCTTTGGCGAGTTGGCGCTGCCGAGCGGCAAGATCGTCGGCCTGGTCGACGTACCCGGCCATGCCCACTACCTGCGCGCCATGGTGCAGGGTGCGACAGGCATCGACGTTGCCGTGCTGGTGGTCTCTGCCGTCGAGGGCGTAATGCCGCAGACGCGCGAGCACGTGCACGTGCTGGAGCTGCTGGGCGTCACGCATATGGTGGTGGCGCTGACGATGTGTGACCTGGCCGATGCCGAGATGACCGAGCTTGCCGAGCTCGATGTCGATGACTTTTTGTCGGGTACCGTGTTTGCGGGCGCGCCGATGGTCCCCGTGTCGTCCAAGACCGGCGAGGGGATTGACGCGCTGCTGGCCGCGCTTGACGATCAGGTTGGTACCTGCTGGGATTCCTGCCGCGACCGTGCCGAGCGTACCGATGCCGCGCCGCGCTTGCCGATTGACCGCTGCTTTACGATCAAGGGCGCCGGCACCGTCGTGACGGGAACGCTGCACGATGCGCCGGTTGCGGTGGGCGATGTGCTCGTTGCGCTGCCGTCGCGCACGGCCTGCCGCGTACGTGGGATCCAAGTGCATGGCGACATGCAGCAGGCGCTGCCCGGTCAGCGTGTGGCGCTCAACCTGGTTGGCGATGGCGTCGCTGCGCTCGATCGTGGTGAGATGCTCGGCGTGGAGGGTCGCTTTGGCCAGACGCTGCGCTTTATGATGTCGTTTACGTATTTGGGTCGCGAGGGAGCCAAGCCGCGTGTGCTCGAGTCGGGTGCGCGCGTGCATGTGATGGCGGGTACGGCCGAAGTCGTCGGCCGCATCATGTTCATGGAGGGCGAGGCCCTCATGGCGGTGGGCGAGACGCGAGTGGTGCAGGTACGCTTGGAGGAACCACTTCCGCTGCGTGCCGGCGACCATGCCGTGGTGCTGTCCTATTCGCCGGTCATGCTTATTGGTGGAGGGCGTGTGCTGTTGTCGCGTTGCCGCCGTTCGCGCGAACTTACTGAGGGGGAGCGCGTGCTGTACGCGGCGCTCGAGTCCGGAGATATTGCGGGCGCGGTGGATGCATGGCTGGCGCTGCAAGCGCTGCCGGTTGCGGCTGCCGATGTTACCGCGGCGCTCGATCTTGTTGCCGGTGAGGCTGAGGCGGCGTTGCGCGAGTTGGTGGCGAAGGGCGCTGCTTGCGCGCTTGCTGGCTCGGATGGCTCGCTGTATGCAGATGCTTCCGCGCTCGATGCCGCGATGGGCACGCTGGCGGCGACCCTGTCAGCTATGCATGCGGCGGCTCCCAAGGAAACGGGCTTTACGCCCGGCGCCGTTGCGCATGCTGCTTGGCCTACCGCTGACGATGCAATTGCCGCAGCCCTGATTTCCGAGGGCTGCTTGCGCGGCGTGTGCGCCTCTGAGGGCGCCGAGGTGTTCGATCCGCACTCCGCTGCCGCCGCGGCGCGCGTGGTGCGCGAGGCCTGCGAACGCATCGTTGCCTTGCTGGACGAGGCCGGACTCGATGCGCCGACGTTGCCTGAGGTGGGCGAGCAGTTGCAGCTCGATCGCGACACCATGACGCGCGCCCTGCGCGAGCTTTCGCTCAACCGTTCCATCGTGAAGGTCGAGCGCGACGTGGCCCTGTCCGCTGCCGCCGAGGCCCATGCGCGTGAGCTCGTCGCAGCTGCCATTGAGGCGGCCGGTGGCGCAGCCACAACGAGCGTGCTGCGCGAGGCCCTGGGCGTGTCGCGTAAACGCGCCATCAGCATCTTGGAGCACCTGGATGCCGTGCGCTTTACGGTGCTCGACAAGGAGGCCGGCGGCCTGCGCTCCCTGCGCTAGATTGGCTGCTTGGTTTGGTAAAATACCTCCGCACTTGGGAACGGATGGGCTCCGGTGGGCTCCGCGGTCCTCAAAACCGTTGCGAGGCGTGCAAAACGTCTTGGATGTGTTCGATTCACATACGTTCCCGCCATACGCTACCAGCGCTTTTGTGCTCGCGGTCTTGCTGCGTGCCGCAAAAGCGCTGTTTTGTTTTTGCATGGGTTTGCCGTGCCGCCCACTTTATCGGCGACGGTATTTGGCTTCGTGTGCTGGGTTTTGAGCATGCCGATGGAGGTGTTTTGCCGTATGACTACCGTAAGACGGGCCGATCTTTCTTGTGTCATCCAGGCGGGCGGGTTGTCGTCGCGCATGGGCCGCGATAAGGCGCGCATGGCGTTTTGCGGCGAACCGCTCATCGAGCGCGTGCTGGGTCGGCTGGCGACACTTGCCGGCGAGTTGGTCGTGACGACTTCGCGTCCCGGCGAGCTTGCCTACCTTGAGGAGCTTATGTTTGATGGCCTGCGCCCCCGCGTGGTGATGGACGTCGACGGTCCCGCCGGTGCCATGCGCGGCATCGCGAGCTCGTTGGACGCGGCCCGATTGCCGCTCGTGGCGATCGTCGCCTGCGATATGCCGTTTGTCTCGCCGGAACTCATCGGCGCGCTTGCCGGTCATGTTGAGGCCGAGGCGCTCGATGTGTGCGTGCCGCGTGAGGAGCGGGGGATTGAGCCGCTTTGCGCCGTCTGGCGCCGTGACGCGTGTGCGCCGGTTGCCCATGAGCTGCTTGCCTGCGACCGCCAGCGCATTCGCTGCCTGATCGACCGGGTGAACGCCGGGTATTTGGACGAGCCTCAGATTGTCGCGGTCGCCGGCTCGACGCTCTGCTTCGAAAACGTCAATACACCCGAGGAGTTTACGGCGGCCGAGTTGCTTGCCTAGACGATTGGAGTTGCCATGTCTCACGATATCTGTCCCGATACGGGAGAACCTTGCACTTGTGACGGGTCCGAGCCTTGCACCTGCGGCTGTGGCGGCTGTGGACATACGGCCGAGGAAGAGGCAGCGGCGGCTGCGTATCGCGAGTCGCACCGCGAGTCCTCGTCCGGTGGCGCCCTCGATCACGAGCGCAAAATCATCGTGTCGTTCGACAGCACCTTCGATGTGATGGAATGCGAACAGCTGTGTCTTGCCGCCGGTGTGCCCGGGCGCATCATGCCGCTGCCCGGCTCCATCACCGCCGGCTGCGGGCTGTGCTGGGCCATGCCGTTCTCGGGCGATGCGCTCGCCGCCTTTCGCGCTGCCACCGAAGGCCGCGTAACCCCCGCCGACTACCACCAGCTCGTCCTCTAATCATCAAAACCACCACAAAGGTGCCTGTCCCCAATGTGGTGGTTTGGAACATGTGGACGAAACAGGTTTGAAACACGGGTTTTGCGCATCAGACACTCAAAAACGCTTCTACCTGCATCGTAATCAAAACGAAACATCCGCCCGTCGGCTTATGCGAAACTTTGCTGCAACAGTGCGATATTATTCATACTCGATAAAGTTCGCGGTGCATAGGGTGCCGCGACCAACATTTTTCGTTTCCCATCATTGGAGGAAGCATGAGCTACACGCAGAAAGTTCTCGAAGAGCTCAAGGCCCGCTATCCCGAGCAGCCTGAGTTCATCCAGGCCGCGACCGAGATTCTCGGCACCATCCAGCCGGCGCTCGACGCCCATCCCGAGTACGAGGAGGCCGCCCTGCTGGAGCGCCTCGTCGAGCCCGAGCGCATCGTCATGTTCCGTGTTCCCTGGGTCGACGATCAGGGCAAGGTTCAGGTCAACCGCGGCTATCGCGTCGAGTTCAACTCAGCCATTGGACCCTACAAGGGCGGCCTGCGCTTTAACCCGACGGTCACCCTGGGTATGCTCAAGTTCCTGGGCCTGGAGCAGATCCTTAAGAACAGCCTGACCACCCTTCCCATGGGCGGCGGCAAGGGCGGCTCCGACTTTGACCCCAAGGGCAAGTCCAACAACGAGATCATGCACTTCTGCCAGTCCTTCATGACCGAGCTCTATCGCCACATCGGCCCCAACACCGACGTTCCCGCCGGCGACCTGGGCGTTGGTGGCCGCGAGGTTGCCTACCTGTTCGGTCAGTACAAGCGCCTGACCAACGAGTGGACCGGCGTTCTCACCGGCAAGGGCCTCTCCTTTGGCGGCTCGCTCGCCCGTACCGAGGCCACCGGCTACGGCCTGGCCTACTTTGTGGACGAGTACCTCAAGAGCCGCGGCGACTCCTTCGAGGGCAAGAACGTCGTCGTTCATGGCTCCGGCAACGTCGCCATCTACGCCGTCCAGAAAGTCTCCCAGCTCGGCGGCAAGGTGCTGGCCTGCTCCGATACCCACGGCTGGGTCGAGGATCCCGACGGTATCGACTACACCGTGCTCGAGCATGTCTACAACAAGAAGCGCTCCGGCCACGACAAGGGCGTTACGCTCGCCATGTACGTTGACGAGAAGCCCAACGCCGTGTGGCACGAGGGCGACGGCCGCGGCGTGTGGCAGCTGCCCTGCGACATCGCGCTGCCCTGCGCTCGTGAGAACACGCTGCTGCTCGAGGACGCTCAGGCGCTCGTCGCCAACGGCTGCAAGGTGGTCGGCGAGGGCGCGAACATGCCCACGACCATCGAGGCCACGACCTACTTCCAGGAGAACGGCGTTGCCTTTATGCCCGGTAAGGCTGCCAACGCCGGCGGCGTGCTCGTGTCCGGCCTGGAGATGAGCCAAAACGCCGAGCACCTGTCCTGGACCTTCGAGGAGGTCGACGGCAAGCTCGAGCAGCTCATGCGCGGCATGTTCCACAACGTGGACGACACCGCCAAGGAGTATGGCCAGGAGGGCAACTTCGTCATGGGCGCCAACATCGCCGGCTTCCTGAAGGTCGCCGACGCCATGCTCGCCCAGGGTGTCTGCTAAGTCTTCGCTCGACATAGCATGTGATGAGGCTCCCAGTCATCTTGGCTGGGAGCCTTTTTTGATCCGCATACGACGGAGGAAAACGGTTCATTTTGTCCCGACACGAGCTGTGCCCCCTCGTTTGGTACACTTAAACGTACTGGACAAGTGAAGAGATGGGGGAGAACGTGCTCAAGTTCGGTACCTACGTCCGTGTTGGAAACGCGGCCGAAGCCTATGAGCTCTTACAGAAGAACCGCAACAACAAGATTGTGGGCGGCGGCATCTGGATGCGCCTGGGTTCGCGTCGCGTGGCGACGGCGATTGACCTTTCGGCCTGCGGACTCGATCAGATCGAGGAGACCGAGACCGAGTTTCGCATCGGTGCCATGTGCACCCTGCGCCAGCTCGAGCGTCATGCCGGGCTCAACGCGCTTGTCAACCATGTCTTTGAGTTCGCCGTCCACGACATCGTGGGCGTGCAGCTGCGCAATACCGCCACGGTGGGCGGCAGCATCTACGGCCGCTTTGGCTTCTCGGACGTTCTCTCCGCCTTCCTCGCGCTCGATTCTTACGTTGAGCTGACGGGCGCCGGCCGCGTGCCGCTCGCGGAGTTCGTTGACATGGGCTACGTGCGCGACGTTATTGAGCATGTCGTGGTCGTCAAGCACGATTACCGTGCGAGCTACGAGGCCGTGCGCAAGGCCGCGACCGACTTTCCCTCGCTGAACGTTACCGCCGCCTGGTGGGACGGCTCCTGGCATGTCACCGTGGGTGCCCGCCCGCTGCGCGCGACCCTGCTGCAGGGCGAGGCGTGCGGCCTGGTGAATGAGCGTCCTTGCGAAAACGAGCTGCGTGCCCTGGCCGCGTCCGTACGCGCGCTGAGCTACGGCACCAACCTGTGGGGCTCGGCCGACTACCGCCGCCGCATCTCGGCCCCGCTGGCGATTCAGGCCGTGCGCCGCGCCGCCGGTATCGAGCTTTCGGCCGCGCTTGCCCGCGAGCTCGAGACCGTGCAGGTGCCTAAATTTGCCACGGACGAGTATTCCTGCCGCCGCGTGCCCGGCGTCGATTCTAGCGAGGTGCGCTAATGGCTGCCAAACTCATCGATCTTTCCTTTACGCTCAACGGCCGTAAGGTCAAGGTTCAGATTGCCCCCGACACTATGCTCTTTGCGCTGCTGCGCGAGCAGGGCTGCGCGTCGGTGCGCTGCGCCTGCGAGACCACCAACTGCGGCCTGTGCACGGTGTGGCTCGATGGCGATCCGGTGCTGAGCTGCTCGGTTCCCGCCGCGCGCGTCGAGGGCCGCTCCATCACCACGCTCGAGGGCCTCAAGGCCGAGTCCGAGGCGCTTGCCCGTGCGATGGCTGCCGAAGGCGCCGAGCAGTGCGGTTTTTGCGCCCCTGGCCTTATCATGAACGTGCTGGCGCTTGCCCGCGCCGCCAAGGAGGACCCGAGTCTCGTCGCCACGCGTGAGGAGCTCTCGCGTCAGCTTGCCGGTAACCTCTGCCGCTGCAGCGGCTACGAGAGCCAGCTGCGCGCTATCGTGCGCTTCCTCAACGAGTCCGGCGTGCAGGTGGGCTTCGAGATGCCCGAGCTGCCCGTCAACGAGACGAGCTCCGACGGTGTCGCGTACAAGCAGATCACCCACAAGCAGCCCAAGAAGGACTCGAAGGCCCTGCTCGAGGGTCGTCCCGTCTACACCGGCGATATGGTGCCCGCCGGTGCGCTCATCGTCAAACTCAAGCGCAGCCCCTATGCCCGCGCCAAGATCCGCTCCATCGATACGTCGCGCGCACTGAAGGTGCCCGGCGTCGTGGGCGTCTACACCTACGAGGACGTGCCCAAGCGCCGCTTTACCATCGCCGGTCAGAGCTATCCGCAGCCGAGTCCCTACGACCGCCTGATTCTTGAGAACCTCGTCCGTTACCAAAACGAGGAGGTGGCGATCGTCGCCGCCGAGACTGAGGAGGCTGCCGACAAGGCGCTCAAACTCATTAAGGTCGACTATGAGGTGCTCGAGCCGCTGCTCGACTTTACCCAGGCACTCGATAACGACATCGTGGTCCACCCCGAGGGCGACGTGACCTTTATGTTCCCGCAGGGCGGCGACGTCCCGCGCAACCTGGTCTGCAGCGGTACCAGCGATTATGGCGACCTTGACGAGGCCTTCGCCCAGAGCGACATCGTCTTCACCCGCACCTACACCAGCCAGGCCACGCAGACCGCGCCCATGGAGACCTTCCGCGCCTTTGCGACGACCGACGCGTTCGGCCGCATCTCGGTGACCACCTCCACGCAGGTGCCCTTCCACGTGCGCCGCATGGTCGCGCAGTCGCTCGATATCCCGCAGTCGCAGGTGCAGGTCATCAAGCCGCGCATCGGCGGCGGCTTTGGCTCCAAGCAGACGGGCTGCTGCGAGATCTTCGTGGCGTTCGTTACCCAGCAGACCGGCCGTCCGAGCTACTGCTGCTACACCCGCGAGGAGACCATCACCGCGGGCAACTCGCGCCACCAGATGCAGATGACCGTTAAGCTGGGCGCCATGAACGACGGCACCATCACGGCCATCGACCTGCATACGCTGTCCAACGCCGGCGCCTATGGCGAGCATGCCACCACGACGATCGGCCTTTCGGGCCACAAGAGCCTGCCCATCTACAACCACGTGAAGGCGAGCCGCTTTAGCTGGGACGCCGTCTACACCAATACCAACCGTGGCGGTGCGTATCGCGGCTACGGTGCCACCCAGGGCCAGTTTGCCGTGGAGAGCGCCGTCAACGAGCTCGCCGATATGCTGCACATGGACCCCGCCGACCTGCGCCTTAAGAACATCGTGCGCGAGGGCGAGATCATGCCGCAGTACTACAACGAGAAGCTCAACGCCTGCGCACTCGACCGCTGCCTGCTGCGCGCGATGGACATGATCGGCTGGCGCGACAAGCCGCTAGCCGTCGACCTGGGCGACCGCGTGCGTGCCCTTGGCTGCGCGCTCACCATGCAGGGCTCGGGCATCTCTAACGTGGACATCGCCGGCATCGATATGCGCCTGGAAGAGGACGGCTTCATTACCATCGGTACCGGCGCCACCGATAACGGCATGGGCGTCGACACGATTCTGGCGCAGATTGCCGCCGAGGAGCTGGGCGTGGAGAGCTCGCTTATCGTGGTGCGCGGCGTGGACACCGACGTGTCGCCGTTCGACGCCGGCTCGTACGCGAGCTCGGGTACGTACGTGACGGGCCTTGCAGCCAAGAATGCCGCGACCGAGCTGCGCGAGAAGATCTGCGCCAAGGCCGCCCAGATGTGGGACGTGGACGCCGCCGATGTGGTCTTTGATGGTCAGTACGTGCGCCTGTCCGACGAGCGCGCCGCGCGCGAGCAGAACCGCTACCTCACGCTGCGCGACTTTGCCAACCTGTGCGTCAAGAACATCGCGGGCGGCGACGCACTGACCTCGCATGCCTCTGCCTGCCTGCCCGTTTCGCCTCCGCCGTTTATGGCCGGCATTGCCGAGGTCGAGGTTGACAAGGCCACCGGCAAGGTGACCGTGGTGGATTACGCCGCTGCCGTTGACTGCGGCACCGTGATCAACGAGGCGCTCGCGCGCGTCCAGGCCGAGGGCGGCATTGCCCAGGGTATCGGTCACGCGCTCTACGAGATTGTCGAGCACGACGACCGCGGCCGCCTGCGCACCGGCAACTTTATGAGCTACAAGCTGCCCACGCGACTGGATATCGGTAGCATCCGCGTGGCCTTTGAGCCGAGCTACGAGCCGACGGGCCCGTTTGGCGCCAAGTCGATCGGCGAGGTCGTCATCAACACGCCGCTCGCTGCCGTTGCCTCGGCCGTGGCGCACGCCACCGGCCATCAGGTTCGCTCACTGCCGATCACGCCCGAGAAGGCCCTGCTGGGGGAGTAGGCGAGCTGGGGGTAGCTAATTTGGGACGGGGCCATTTTAGCTACCCCAGCCGTTAATTGGCCAACCATTCGCGCTATCAGCCGGGGTAGCTAAAATGGCCCCGTCCCAAATTAGCTACCCTTCCCTCCGATGGGCACTCGTGGTGAGGTCGTGAGCCTGTAAAAGGTGTGCGTGCGCTTGCCGTTCGTATCTGCTATCATTCCTAGTCTGTGCGCTCATGCGGGCGTGGCGGAATTGGTAGACGCGCCAGATTTAGGTTCTGGTGGGATTCCCGTGAAGGTTCGAGTCCTTTCGCCCGCACCAACGCACCTGCGTCGGCTCCCGCCGTCGCGACTCTTTGTTGCATAAAGGTACCAGCACCTCAGATAAGCTGGGCAGTATGAGGAGGAACGTGTTGAACATCACCGCTTCTGACGTCAAGGACGCCAAGCTCACCGCTACGGTCACCATCCCGGCCGCCGACGTCGACGCCGCGATCAAGAAGGCCTACAAGGACACCGCCAAGAAGTACCGCTTCCCGGGCTTCCGCGCCGGCAAGGCTCCCCGTCCGGTCATCGACTCTGCTCTTGGCGCCGAGGCTACCCTCGCTCAGGCTACCAACGACCTGATCGCCGCCAACGAGCCCGTCGTCCTCAACGAGCTGGACATCGTCCCCACCAAGAACGGTGACTACAAGGAGCTCGACCTTGCCAAGGATCACGAGGACTACATCTACACCGTCGAGTTCTCCCTGCGTCCTGCCGCTGAGCTCTCCTCCTTCGACGCCGTCGAGATCGAGATGCCTCCCGCGGAGGTCACCGAGTCCGAGATCAACAACCAGGTCGAGATGCTCCTCAACTACCGCGCTACCTTCGAGGACGTCGAGGGCCGCGCCGTCGAGGCCGAGGACTACGTCACTGTCGACCTCAAGGCCGTCGAGAACGCCGACAACTTCGCTGCCGAGGGCCGCATGCTCATCGCCGGTAGCGACAGCAACCCCAAGGAGTTCAACGAGGCCCTGATCGGTGCCAACGTTGACGACGTCAAGACCGTCACCTGGACCGACGAGGTCGAGGAGGGCGAGGAGGCCGAGACCCACACCGTCGAGGTCACCGTCAAGGGCATCAAGGTCCGCAACACCCCCGAGCTCACCGACGAGCTCGTCAAGTCCGACTTTGGCTTCGACAGCATCGACGCCATGCGCGACGCCATCAAGATCGAGATCGAGCAGGACAAGGCTTCCCGCCTCCCGGCCGAGAAGGAGAACCGTTGCGTCTCCGCTCTCGCCGAGCGCCTGCAGCTCGACGAGATGGACGCCGACTACGAGCAGTCCGTCTTTGAGGAGCTCGGCCAGAACTTCCTGTCCAACCTCGCTGCCCGCGGCATGACGCTGGACACCTGGCTGCCCGCTTCCGGCCTGACCATGGAGCAGTTCATCGGCGACCTGCACAAGCAGGCCAACGACGTTGCCCGTGAGTCCCTGGCTCTCGACGCCCTCGCCCGTGAGCTCAAGATCGAGGTCACCGAGGACGACATCAACGCCGAGTTCGAGAAGGCCGGCGTCAAGGACGTCGAGGCTTCCAAGGCCGAGTTCATCGCCGATGGCCGCATGCCTGCCGTCCGCGAGTCCATCCGTCGCTCCAAGGCCGTCGACCACCTGGTCGAGAACGCCAAGGTGACCGAGGTCGACGAGACCGCCAAGGACGCCGAGTAATTCTCGCCACCTTGCCCGCGAGCGCATGCGTGCGCCCGTGATGGGGTAAAGTTATAAACCGGTTATCCGGTTGCTTCGTACGGTGCCAGCCAATGCATAGCATGCGGGCACCGTACGTTTGTCTAGAACCATTATTGGTCCGTAAGAGAAATGGAGATGCGTATGATCGCTAAGTTCGATTCCGCCCTCGTGCCATACGTTATCGAGCAGACACCGCGCGGCGAGCGCAGCTACGATATCTATTCGCGCCTGCTCAACGACCGCATCATCTTCTTGGGCGAGGAGATCAACTCCGTCAGCGCCAACCTGGTCGTTGCCCAGCTGCTGCATCTTGAGAGCCAGGATGCCGAGAAGGATATCTCGCTCTATATCAATTCGCCCGGCGGCGAGGTCTATTCCGGTCTGGCGATTCTGGACACCATGAACTTCATTAAGCCGCAGGTCTCCACCATTTGCGTCGGTATGGCCGCGTCTATGGCCGCCGTGCTGCTTTCGGCCGGCGCCAAGGGCAAGCGCTTCTGCCTGCCGCACTCCAAGGTCATGATTCACCAGCCCAGCGGCGGTGCCCAGGGCCAGCAGACCGAGATCGAGATCGTGGCCGAGGAGATCAAGAAGACCCGCCGCGAGCTCAACCAGATCCTGTCCGACGCCTCGGGCCAGCCCATCGAGAAGGTCCAGGCCGACACCGAGCGCGACAATTACCTGACCGCTGCCGAGGCCCTCGACTACGGCCTGATCGACCGTATCGTCACCTCGCGCGATCTCGCCGCGAAGGACGCCTAGGATGGCAGGTAACATGCAGGACAGCTTTGACGAGAACGGCAACCCCATCCGTTGCTCCTTCTGCGGAAAAGAGCAGGGCCAGGTTCGTCGTCTCGTAAAGGGCCCGACCAACATCTTTATCTGTGACGAGTGCGTCGCCGCCTGCTCCGAGATCCTTGAGGAGTCGCTGGCTTCGGACTTTATGGACGCCGCCCGCAACGGCAATCTCCCGGGTTTCCTCAACGACCACGGACAGGCTGCGTCCCAGCCCGCCGTTGACCCCGAGATCGAGGGCTTTGAGCTCGAGGACGACCGTCAGGTCATCACGCACGTGCCGACGCCGCACGAGATCTATGACGAGCTTTCGGCCTATGTTATGGGCCAGGAGGACGCCAAGCGCGCCATGTCGGTGGCCGTGTACAACCACTACCGTCGCGTGATTGAGGGCGGTGCCGCAGTGTCCGCCTTTGACGAGGCCTCGGGTATGGGTGGCCAGTTTAATGACGATATGGACGAGGTGGAGCTCGCCAAGTCCAATATTCTGCTGCTCGGCCCCACCGGTACCGGCAAGACGCTGCTGGCCCAGACGCTCGCACGCATCCTCGAGGTGCCGTTTGCCATCGCCGACGCCACCGCGCTCACCGAGGCCGGTTACGTGGGCGAGGACGTGGAGAACATCCTGCTCAAGCTCATCAACGCCGCCGATGGTGACATTGAGCGTGCGCAGGTGGGCATCATCTACGTGGACGAGATCGATAAGATCGCCCGCAAGGCCGAGAACCTTTCCATCACCCGCGATGTTTCGGGCGAGGGCGTTCAGCAGGCACTGCTTAAGATTCTTGAGGGCACGGTGGCAAGCGTTCCGCCCACCGGCGGCCGCAAGCATCCCCAGCAGGAGCTGCTGCAGATCGACACGACGAACATCCTGTTCATCTGCGGCGGTGCCTTTGTGGGACTGGATAAGATCATTGCCGATCGCGTGGGCAACAAGGGCGTGGGCTTTAACTCCGAGATCGCCGGCCCCACCTCGGTCGACGAGAATGACCTGCTGCGCCAGGTGCTCCCGCAGGATCTCAACGCCTTTGGCATGATCCCCGAGTTCGTGGGCCGTACGCCCGTCGTCACCCAGACGCAGGCGCTCGACGAGGACGACCTGGTGTCTATCCTGACCGAGCCCAAGAACGCCGTGGTGCGCCAGTACCGCAAGATGTTCCAGCTCGAGGACGTTGAGCTTGAGTTTGAGGACGCGGCGCTGCACGAGATCGCCCGCATGGCGCTTGCCCGCAAGACCGGCGCCCGCGGCCTACGCGCCATCTGCGAGGACGTGCTGCAGCAGACGATGTTCGACCTTCCCAGCGAGGAGGGCGTTGCCAAGGTTGTCGTAACCGAAGCCGCCGTCAAGGGCGAAGAACAGCCCCAGCGCATCTACGGCTAGACCTGCCTAAAACGTGTTTACAAATAGCCTCCGACCACCTGCGGTCGGAGGCTATTTTATATATACGCAATAACCCCAACTACCTGTGTTATTCTGTGTGTTTGTTTAAGCCTCAGCGAAGTCATTCAGACTGAAGTAATCGATACCTAAGGGGAGGAATGCAGACCCTGGCGGGCCTACATTCCTCCCCGGCGGGACAGGGAGAGATATATGGAAGAAATGCCCAAGAACTACGATCCGTCGACCAACGAGCCGGCGATCCTGCAGAAGTGGCTTGACGGCGGCTACTACAGGCGCCGCGAGGGCGTGGGCGACTGCACCGTCACCATTCCGCCTCCCAACGTGACCGGCAAGCTTCACATGGGTCACGCCACCGACGACTCCATCCAGGATGCCATCATCCGTATGGCCCGCATGCGCGGCAAGTCCACGCGCTGGGTGCTGGGCACCGACCACGCCGGTATCGCCACGCAGACCAAGGTCGACAAGAAGCTCAAGAGCGAGGGCATTAGCCGCCTGGAGATTGGCCGTGACAAGTTTGTCGACGCCTGCTGGGACTGGACCCACGAGTACGGCGGCATCATCGTCGAGCAGATCAAGCGCATGGGCTGCTCCGTCGACTTCGACAACGAGCGCTTTACCATGGACGAGGACTATGCCCAGGCCGTGCGCAAGGTCTTTTGCGACTGGTACCACGACGGTCTGATCTATCGCGGCAAGCGCATCGTCAACTGGTGCCCCAACTGCACTACCGCTATCTCGGACGACGAGGCCGAGTACAAGGACGAGAAGGGCCACCTGTGGCACCTGCGCTATCCGCTGGCCGAGCCGGTCAACGGCCAGGACTACATCGTCGTCGCCACCACGCGTCCCGAGACCATGCTCGGCGACACGGGCGTCGCCGTCTCCCCGAAGGACCCCGAGAAGGCCGCCTTTGTGGGTAAGACCGTCAAGCTCCCCATCGTCGACCGCGAGATTCCCATCTTTGAGGATTGGCACGTCGACGCTAACTTTGGCTCTGGCTTCGTCAAGGTCACCCCGGCCCACGACCCCAACGACTACGCCATGGGTCAGGCCCACGACCTGCCGCAGATCAACATCTTCGACGAGCATGCGGTGGTCGTCGAGGGTTACGGCGAGTTTACCGGCATGAACCGCGACGAGTGCCGCGAGGCCGTCATCAAGTGGTTTGAGGAGCACGACCTGCTCGATCACGTCGACGAACTCGATCACTCCGTCATGCACTGCTACCGTTGCGACTCCGCGCTGGAGCCGTGGCTTTCCGAGCAGTGGTTTGTGGCCGTCGATAAGCTCAAGGGGCCGGCGCTCGACGCCGTCAACTCCGGCAAGGTCACCTTCCACCCCGCGCGCTGGACGCAGACCTACACCACCTGGATGGAAAACCTCAAGGACTGGTGCATCAGCCGCCAGCTGTGGTGGGGCCACCGCATCCCCGTGTTCTACTGCGAGGACTGCGGCTGGGAGGACGCCCTTACCGAGGACACCGACGTGTGCCCCAAGTGCGGCGGCCATCACGTGCATCAGGACGAGAACGTGCTGGACACATGGTTTAGCTCGCAGCTTTGGACCTTCGCCACGCAGGGCTGGCCGCAAAAGCCGGAGCTGCTCGAGGGCCATCACCCCACGACGGCGCTCGTCACCGCGCGCGACATCATCGCGCTGTGGGTCGCCCGCATGGTCATGAGCTCGCTGTACTTCCTGGACGAGGTGCCGTTTAAGGACGTCGTCATCTACCCGACGATCCTGGCCAAGGACGGCAGCCGCATGTCCAAGTCCAAGGGCAACGGCGTTGACCCCATGGACCTCATTGGCATGTACGGCGCCGACGCCATGCGCTTCAACCTGCTCACGCTGTGCACCAACAACCAGGATGTTAAGTTCGACGCGAACATCGACAAGAAGACCAAGAAGCTTATCGACAGCCCGCGTACCGAGCAGGCCAAGAGCTTTGTGACCAAGATCTGGAACGCCAGCCGTTTCCTGCTCATGAACATGGAGGGCTACACGCCCGGCGAGCCCGTCGTGGAGACGCCGGCCGACGCCTGGATGTTCAGCCGCCTGGCCAAGGCCGTGAAGATGGTCACCGAGGGCATCGAGAACTATACCTTTGGCGACATGGCCCGCGGCGTGCAGCAGTTCTTCTGGAACGAGGTCTGCGACTGGTACGTCGAGGTTACCAAGGCCCGCCTGAAGGGCGAAGGCCGTCTGCAGGCTCAGCGCAATCTGATCTTTGTGCTCGACACCTCCATTCGCCTGATGCACCCGCTTATGCCGTTTGTCACCGAGGAGATCTGGGACAACATGCCGGCGAGTGTGCTCGACCTGGATGCCGAGGGCAACGTGAACCGCGCCGAGGCGCTCATGATCGCCAAGTGGCCCGAGCCCGCCGACTACGCCAAATATGTTGACGAGGACGCCGAGCGCGCGTTTGAGCTGTGCCGTACCGTCGTGTCTGCCGCCCGCGCCACCCGTTCGCGTTACCGCTTGAGCCCCAAGGCCGAGCTCGACGTTGTCGTGCGCGCCGGTGCCGAGGACATCGAGAAGCTCGAGAGCCTGCGTTCGACCATCGAGCCGCTGGCAAACACTGCCTCGCTGGTCATGGGCACCGACGTTGAGAAGCCGGCTGCGAGCATCGCCGTGGTCGACAGCGGCGTCGAGGTCTTTGTGGTGCTCGAGGGCAAGGTTGACCTTTCGGCCGAGAAGGCGCGCCTGGAGAAGGAGATCGCCGCGGCCCAGAAGGAGCTCGCCGGCTGCGAGAAGACGCTCGCCAACGAGGGCTTTGTGGCTAAGGCTGCGCCCGCCGTGGTCCAGAAGAAGAGGGACCGTGCGGCTGAGCTCAAGGAGATCCTGGTGGCGCTGACTGCTCAGGTTGCTGACTTCTCGTAGATCTTACTGAGGGGCGCGTCCCGACGCTTTGCTCTCCGCTGCGGACACCTATTCCGCCGTTCTAACGAACGGCGGCTGGCTCGACGCTGCAAACGCCTCTGATGGCCAATCTGCCGTTCAACTTCGGGCGCATGGGCATAAGCCCTATGCGCCCTTGTTTCACGGCACCTTGGCTTATCAGAGGCGTTTTCGCTGACTATCCTCAACCTATACTGTTTTATTTTTCTATGAATGGCGGTTCTGAAAATGCCTAAGCGTTCTGGCTTGTATACCGTTCCTTTTGAGTTTGATTTGCTTTCGTTTGATGAGGCTGTGGGGCTTGCTGCTGATACGGGGCGGATTTCTGGGGATGCTGGGCCTCTGCTTGAGACGGTTGTCGATATGCTCGATGAGCTGGGACGTCCGGACGAGTATTTCGATTGCATTCAGGTTGCCGGTACCAATGGCAAGACTTCGACCACGCGTTTTTCGGCTGCCATCCTTCGTGGTGAGGGGTTAAAGACCGCACTGTATACGTCGCCGCAGTTGGTGCACTATCCCGAGCGCATGGAGGTTGATGGGCGCGTCGTGAGCGATGGGTCGTTTGCCCGCGGCGTTTCTGCCGCCGTCGAGGCGGGGCATCGCGTGAATGCTCGTCGTGTGGCGGCGGGGGAGCGCGCCTATACCATCACGCCGTTTGACCTGCTGACGGCTGCCGCGCTGGTGGTGTTTGCCGAGGCTGCAGTGGACGTTGCTGTGCTCGAGGTTGGCATGGGCGGCCGTTGGGACGCCACGAGTGCGACCGATCCCGTCGCCGTTGCCATTACGGGCATCGGGCTCGACCACACGCGCATCCTGGGCGACACGCTCGAGGCCATTGCGGGGGAGAAGGCTGCCGTCATCAAGCCCGGGCGCTTGGTTGTGCTGGGCGAGGGCACGCACGAGCCGAGCGTTCAGCGCGTGATGGATGCGCGTTGCCGCGAGTGCGGCGTTGTGCCGCTCGTGGTGAGCCATACGACGACCAAGGCGCCGGCGCATGTAGGCGATGCGGTGGAGTTCAGCTGCACCACGCCGCGTGCGATCTATACGTCAAGTATGGTCAAGCCGGCGTACCAGCCGCAGAATGCCGCGTGCGCGATTATGCTGTGCGAGGGGTATCTGGGTCGCGAGCTCGACCACGATGTGCTTGATGGTTCGCTCATGGGCTGCCCCACGCCGGGTCGCTTTGATGTGCTGGGAACCGATCCGCTCAAGTTGATCGACGCTTGCCATAACCCCCAGAGCTGCGAGAACTTTGTGAGCGCGCTGGACGAGATCGACCCGTGCGTGGAGAATCGCCCCACGCTGCTGTGCGCCGCGCTGGCCGACAAGGATGTGGCGGGCATCGTTGATGTGCTGATCCCGGCCTTCCCGCGCGTGGTCGTAACCCAGACCGATTCTGATCGCGCCCTACCGGCAGAGGAGCTTGCTGCCCTGGTGGATGCCGGCAAGCTCGCGGGCGTGTACCCCAGCGTATCCGAGGCCCTTTCGGCTTTCGATGCCGCAGGCGAGCCTTTCGTAGCAGCAGGCACCATCACCCTAGCCGGCGAAGTGGCAGGCTTGCTCCGCTAGATCCCTTCCGCAGGATAGCTAGTTGACCTGCTCGCCATGAAATGGGCCTATCTACTACGTTTGACCGGCTGCCCTCAACCATGCCGAGAATCGCAAAATCAAAACCGACGCTCCTATAAGTTGTCAAGAGGCAGTTTGCGGGAGCGTTCTCTCCAATTCGCACAGGAGCTCGTAATACCTCCTCTCCAGTTTCGTCGACCGCCGTTTCCCCCGTTCCAAGTGCCCGAGTGTGGCTGCGGACAGGCCGAGCTCCGCGGCGGCTTTCTTCTGAGTC